>JAKACS010000136.1 GCA_021821235.1 Bacillota bacterium | reverse complement strand
CCAAGATTGTCTCCGCAAGGTAAAATTATCTTATATTATTACATGATGTTACAGTCCTGTATCATTAAAAAGTTTTCGAAAACTTCACTGTTTAAAGATTGGAGGAGAGGTTGTGCCGCAAATTTTTAACAAAAGCTGGATCTTATACAGTATTATTGTTCTCTTATTACATATTCTCGGCATTGGATTTTTGGCGATTGGTGCGAATCAGAATCCGCTCTTAGTCGGATTAGCCTTTGTTTCCTACACGCTTGGGTTGCGTCATGCTTTCGATGCAGATCATATTGCTTCCATTGATAACACCGTGAGAAAATTGGTACAGCAAAAGCAAAACCCTGTTGGGGTGGGCTTCTTTTTTTCCATGGGGCATTCCACCGTTGTATTCCTCATGACCATTGTGCTGGCAATATCCGTCCAGTGGGCGCAAAAAGGGTTGCCGCAATGGCAAGAGCTGGGCAGTGTGATCGGAACCATTGTATCCGGATCCTTTCTATTGTTCATTGGCCTGTTAAATGCGGTTATTTTAATGGATTTGCGAAAAGTTTTTTTCAGCATGCGCGAAGGTACATACAATGAGGAGGAAGTCGAAGAACTTCTGTTAAACCGCGGTTTCCTTACCCGTTTTACCGGCCCTTTATTCCGATTTATCAGTAAAAGCTGGCATGTTTACCCGCTTGGCTTCTTATTTGGATTGGGATTCGATACTGCCAGCGAAATCGCTCTGTTGGCTATTTCGGCCGGGGCGGCAAAAGACGCTTTACCGCTTGTAGGGATACTGGCTCTGCCAATTCTTTTTGCAGCAGGAATGAGCCTGATGGATACAGCAGATGGCGTTTTTATGGTAAATGCTTACAAATGGGCGTTTTCAACTCCACTAAGAAAAGTGTATTACAACTTGACGATCACAGCATTATCCGTCACCGCCGCATTGTTGATTGGTATTATCGAACTCGCCCAAGTTTTTTCAAAAAAAGCAGGCTTGACAGACGGTTTCTGGCATTTTATCCAAAAGCTTGATATAAGCTGGCTTGGTTATTTGCTTGTCATTCTTTTTTTACTCTCATGGGGAATTTCCTTCGCCATTTGGAAAGTATGCAAAATCGAAGAACGCTGGGGACGATCTGCAAAAATGTAAGTAAAAACGACTGCCTCAAAGACAGTCGCTTTTTAATGTTCCAGATCTCGCCTTTTATCACAAGGCATAACAATTCTTAGACGACAATCCGCTTTATTTTTTCCGGGCAAGAACAACAAGGCTGATCGTAATCATCGTGAATGCGACAAAGGCCATCATCGGAATCGTAATAAACCCGAACCAGTTTAGGTAGTCTTTGGAACATGGTATGCCTGTTTTACACATCTCAAATTGCTGTAAATAAGGAATTTTCTGCAGCGCAGTATGATAGCCAGACACGATGATACCCAAAATCGAAAGCGGCAGCGCATAACTATAAATCTTCCGGTCATTTCGATAAAAGGCAATTCCTAAAATCACTGCCAGCGGGTACATCAAGATTCGCTGGTACCAGCATAATGTACAGGGGATGAAATGCATTACCTCACTAAAATATAAACTGCCAAGAGTGGCTATAAGGGCTGTCACCCATGAGAAAAGCAAAGGCCTATTCATTTCACTTCTCCTTTGCCGCCTCATCCACCATTTTTTTCAGGTCATCCATCGTTTGGCCGTCAAATAATTTTCCATTAACAAATAAAGTTGGCGTGCCGGTAACGTTGAGCTTTTTCGCCAAATCCATGTCCTTTTGAAAAGCCGCATCGGATTTTTTGGCGCGGAAATGGTCAACAACCTTTTTTACATCTGCATCACTTGCAACTGCCTTTAACGTATCCGTTAGGAATTTTTCATCATAAAGATCAATCTTTTCATATTTACCGTCTTCCGGCTGTTTTTTATACAAAAGGTCATGAAACTTCCAAAATATATCATTTCCCAGTACAGCATAAACAGATTCGGCAAATTTAGCGGCGCGAATCGAGTCCACGTTAATAAACGCATCATTTAAAAAATATAGCTTCGCTTTGCCAGTATCGACGAACTCTTGCTGAATGACCGGGATTACATTTTTGCCAAACTGTTTGCAACTCGGACATTTATAATCGCCAAACTCAATGATTGAAACCGGTGCCGTTTTATCTCCTATGTATGGTTGTCCTGTATAATCAATTGTTTGCTTTGGCGTTGTTTTTGAATAATTGCCAAGAAATATAAAGGCGATCAGAGCTACCGCAACGAATCCAACGATCCAAAAGATTAATTTAGAAGCTGAGTTTGCTATTTTTTTCGTGCGCATTTTGCTTTTGACCATCAAAAGTACACCTCTATTGCTTATTTAAAATAAGGATTCAAATGAATCAGTACTTCTTCAATATTAGTATACTTTTCCAAAAGAGTAAATTTTATTTCTGTGGCAATATCGTGTCCTTCTTTAATCGTTTTATCGGCATCAATCGAAATCCGTACATCGACCATTATGTAATGTCCGTGATCGCGGGTACGGATCCGATCGATTCTTTTTACTTCAGGGAACTCTGCAATCAATTGAGAGAGCTCGTCTAAAAATTCGCTATCAATATTCCGTTCAAGCAAAATATTGAATGCTTCTGTTAACAATTCAATCGCGATTTTTAAAATCAAGATGGAAACAATGATGCTGGCCAGTTTATCGCTGTATTGCAAAAAAGGAATGTTTACAGCTGTCCCAATATATGTGAGTGATACGCCAATTGCCGCCGTAAACGATGCGGCGATGTCAGCTTTATGGTCAATCGCGATAGCTTCAATTGCTTTGATTTTATACTCTAAGGCTTTTTTCAGCGAATAGCGGTATAAAAATTGCTTTACTGCAAAAGACAAAAGGGCAACATAAAGGGTTAAAATGCCGGGCAAAGAAAATGGCTGAAGCAGACCTGAGATCCCTTCATAACCAAGATAAAAGGAAATCAGAACGAGAAGAATCCCGACAATCGCCGAGGACATAATTTCTGCTTTTCCATGACCATACGGATGGTCATCATCTGCCGGTTTATTGGATATTTTGACAATCAACAGGGCAATCACAGCGGCAAATACATCTGAACCCGAGTGAATTCCGTCAGCGAACACCGCATTACTTTCCCCAAACCAGCCTGTCACGATTTTTCCAACAGCCAGTATTGCATTGCTCCATATACTGATCAATAAAACCGTTTTCGATATCGATTCTCTTGTTTGCAAACCTACCACTCCATTAGGGCGCACTTTGAAAACTTTCTTTCAAATCGTACCAAATCAGGTTTCATTGAGTCTAGAGAAAAGATTTTGTCTTGGTAAAGAAATGTTTTATAACTCCAACATGACTTGAAGTTAATATGCCAAACAAAGATAGCTTAGTGTTCCATATTCATAGGCGCGATAAAGGGCTGCAGGTTTGCTTTGTCCACTGCCCATAGCAATAAAAAGGGGAACAAAGTGCTCAGGTCTTGGAACGGCAGCTTTCGCATTTGGTGCTTTTGTTTCATACTGAAAAAGATTTTCGCGATTGCCGTTCTCCATTTGCTCGATCAGCCAGTCATCAAATTGAACGGCCCATTCCTCAGGCTCTGTCTGTCCCCAGTTTACCATTCGCAAATTGTGCACCGTGACACCGCTGCCAATCACAAGAATATTTTCCTGTCCCAACCCTTTCAGTGCTTCGCCAATTTGGTATTGTTTTTCCGGGGGCAGAAATGGATTGACCGAAACTTGCACAACAGGAATATCTGCGTTTGGGTACATTCTCGATAGCAGGGTCCATGAACCGTGATCCAAGCCTCTTTTTGCATCAAACTGAGAAGGAATACCCGCTTTGGCAAATAAGTTTTGCAGCTTGCTAGCAAGTTCTGGTGAACCTTTAGCCGGATAACTCACTTGATACAACTCGTCAGGGAAACCGTAAAAATCGTAAATCGTTTCATAGGTTCCTACTACTGAGGAAATCGTAACTTGTTCTTCTTCCCAGTGCGCTGTGAAAATAACAATGGCTTGCGGCCGCAATTTTCTGCCTAAATTGCCGAGGAAATCCGTGTATTCCGTATTTTCAATTGCCAGCATCGGCGAGCCATGTGCTAAAAATAAAGATGGCATCATCTTGTAAACTTCCCTTCTTTTTCGAAAAATTTACTTACTTTATGTAACTAACTATAGTTTCGTAATAAAAGTATGTCAAGTAATTGTTTTGCGTTATAATAGAAGCGATAGAGGTGATTGAACGTGACCATGAATTCGAATTCATTATGCCCAAAATTTGAAAAAGCCATGAAACTCTTGAGCCAGCGTTGGTCCGGCCTTATCATTTACCAGCTTCTATCCGGCCCGCAGCGCTTTTGCACGATTGAAGCTTCCCTGCCGATTAGCGGCCGGCTGCTTTCTGAACGATTAAAGGATTTGGAGCGCGAGGGGATCGTAAAACGGGAAGTATTCCCCGAAACACCGGTTCGGATTGAATATTCCCTCACCGAAAAAGGCAAAGCCCTCGAATCTGCTTTGAGAGAAATGGAGAAATGGGCGCAGGAGTGGATTGAGGTAGAAAAGGAGTAGCTTTAATTTGGAAAAGGAAAAAGGTGCCTATCTCCCGCTGCTATAAAGTAGCGAGGGGAGGCTCCTATGGTTTACTCCTTCTTGGTAATTATATCCTCTGGAGTGTAAAACTCTGTAGATAATCGTCTAAAATCTTTATAATTCCAGGTAATCGTTGCATGTAGATCATTACTATGATTGACACTTACAGCCAAAAAGGCATCAGTGATATCTACATTTTGCTTGCAATATTCTACTAATGCTGCTAGGATAATATCCATTTCCACTGTTTTAATATTAGATGATGCAATCAATTGACTTAAATTCTCTGCTATTTCTTTTTTCGTATGGCTGTATCTTTTAGATTCTAGAACATAACAACACTCCGCAATCACTAATGGATGTAAAATAAATGTTAAATTTTTTTCAATAGCTTTCTTAAATAATTGAAATGCTGCTGGTGATTGAACTGGATCATCATTTGTTAAAAATCTTACTATAACATTCGCATCTAATAGATACATTGAAACCACCCCACCTTCTCCTAATTTTTATCTTCATTAGGAGAAAGCATTTCCTCTCTTGCTAATTTCCTAATCTTTTCCCATTCCATTGGCTCATCATTCCCTTTTGGCGGCATGCTGCCATATAAATCTAAAAGGGATTCTTTTTTCTTAACTTTTACCGTTACTTCCTGATTCTCACCAAATACAAACAGGATCTTATCTCCTGGTTGAGCACCAATCATTTCTCGAACTTCTAAAGGGACAGTAATTTGATTCTGGGAGGAAAGTTTTGCAGAAACCGTTTTTGAGTAGTTGGATACTCCTTTACTTTTTGCTTTTGCCATGTGTTATTCGCCTCCACAACCATTTTTCTGCATATTCCTTGGTTTATTTTATTTCGCTTACCGTATTCTTATTGTCTATTGCAATTGTTGCTTACTTTAATACTATTGTACCTTTAATTTAAATTGAAGTAAATTTGATGAGATTTATTTTATTTTTAAATTTCCTTTATTCGAATAAATTCCTTTATTTTTCTAAAAGCTTTTGTTGATTCAAATCAAATCATTTATTTTCTGATAATGATTTGATTTTATTGAAGGCTAAAACTTTTTGAATCGTTAACTTGCACGAATGATTTCATCAATGATCCCGTATTCTTATATCCAATATGATTGATTTCAGGCACCGCTTTCAATCTTTCCGCTTATTTGTGCTAAAATAAACATAGTAAATTTGATCATAAGGAGATTTGACGATGAGCGATACACGATTTAAGGGGTATATAGGGACATATACGAAAGGGGACAGCAAGGGCATCTATTCGTTCACTCTTGATACAGAAGCGGGAAAAATAACCAATGTACAAGTCGCCGCTGAATTGGACAACCCTACGTATTTAAACATCAGTGATGACAACAAATACCTTTACGCAGTTGTAAAAAAAGGCGAATCGGGCGGCGTCGCCGGTTATACAATTGGCGAATCAGGCGAACTTACCTCAATTAATACACAAGTGCTGGCCGGATCACCGCCATGCCACGTCAGCCTTGATCACCAGCGCCAATTTTTGTTTAGCGCCAATTATCACAAAGGCACGGTGGAATCTTACTCGTTAACCCGCGAACATGGAATGATCTCGCCGCCAGTCTCCATCATCCAGCACGTAGGCAATGGTCCTGATCCAAGGCAGGAAAAAGCCCATACCCATTTTGCCGGACTGACACCGGATGAAAAGTATCTGGTTGTCGTTGAGCTCGGCATTGACAAACTGTTTACATACCAAGTGGGTGATGATGGAAAATTGACCGAAGTGAGCAGCTTGTCTGTCAAACCAGGCAGCGGCCCACGCCATCTTGCTTTTCACCCAAACAAAAAATTTGCTTATATTATGACTGAATTCAGTTCAGAAGTAATTGCCTTAACCTACAACGCTGAAGATGGAAGCTTTGCCGAGATTCAGTCAATCAAAACGATTCCGGATGACTTTACGGAAAATAATCAGGGAAGCGCGATCCACATTTCCTCCAATGGCCGCTTTGTATATGCCGGCAACCGCGGACATAACAGCATTGCGATTTTTACAATAAATGAAGAAACGGGTAAACTGAGCTTGGTTGATCGGGTTTCAACTGAAGGAGATTGGCCGCGCGATTTTGTGCTTGACCCAACGGAAAGATTTCTGATTGCTTCCAACCAAAATTCCGGAAACCTCGTATTGTACGTCCGTGATCAAGAATCTGGAAAACTAAGCCTTTTACAGGCAGATGTGGCTGTGCCCGATCCGGTATGTGTGAAGTTTTTGCATTATTAAGTATCGGTAGAAGATAGTGCCCCTGAAGCTTACGCTTAAGGGGCACCTTTTTAAAATTCCCACTAACCAGCGCGGTTATTGGGAACCCTTCTTATTAACCGTTTGCACCATTTTTCCGCTCTAGCGGGCATTGAGAACTTTTCTTATTGACCAACAGCCCAGGATTTCGGCTTCCAAGGGCGTTATAAACCTCTCTTATTGACCGGTAACCAAGGCCTCTCCCCTTTACCAACACTAAAAACCTGCGACTACCACAAAGGCGTGATTTTTCTAACTTACCCTACTTGAATCGATTGATGCTGGGAACGATGCAATCGCCAATAATGGCCTTTCCGCCGCATTAATTCTTCATGTGTTCCTTCCTCAATCATTCTTCCTTTATCAATAACGAAAATTCGGCTTGCATTTTGAATGGTGGAAAGCCGGTGAGCAATAATAAACGATGTTCTGCCTACAAGCAAGGTCTCAAGTCCTTTCTGTAAGGCAAGCTCGGTTTCTGTATCAATCGACGAAGTTGCTTCATCCAAAATTAATATTTTCGGATCGGCCAACAATGCCCTGGCAAACGAAATTAACTGCCGTTGTCCGGTGGAAAGCCTTGATCCTCTTTCGTTCACCTCTGTATAATATCCATCTTGCAAACGGCTGATAAACTCATGAGCCTGCACGGCTTTTGCTGCCTCAATCACTTCTTCATCGGTTGCATCCAAGCGGCCATAGCGGATATTATCCATAATCGTGCCAGAGAAAATAAACGGATCCTGCAACATCACCCCCATTTGCTTACGGAGAGACGAAAGAGTTACCGTCGCGATGTCAATCCCGTCTATTTCAATTTTTCCACCGTTTAGATTATAAAAA
>JAKACS010000135.1 GCA_021821235.1 Bacillota bacterium | reverse complement strand
ACTGTCATTTCGCCCAATGCTCCTGTTATTAAGCAACAGAAATTCACTTTTAGATTCTTTTAATCTTAACAAACAAGACTTGAAGGCGCAAGTGTCAAGATGACAAAAAAGAAGGCCTCCTTTTAGAAGACCTCCTTCGATTAGTTACCCATGCGCTGTGCTTCGCGCAGTTGGAATGTGCGAACTTTTCTTGGTAAAAATCTGCGAATTTCGTCCTCATTATATCCGACTTGCAGACGTTTCTCATCAATAATGATTGGGCGGCGAAGAAGCCCTGGATTCGACTTGATTAATTCAAATAAATTTTGCAATGGCATGGTTTCAAGATTTACATCTAATTTTTGGAACGTTTTTGATCTTGTTGAGATAATCTCATCTGTCCCATCCTCTGTCATTCGAAGAATTTCTTTTATTTCATCAATGGTTAACGGTTCCGAGAAAATATTTCTTTCCTTGTATGGGATATCGTGCTCTTCCAGCCATGTTTTTGCTTTTCGACATGATGTACAACTTGGTGAAGTGTATAAAGTTACCATTTGTCTCCACACTCCTTCAAAATGAGTTCCAAATCTATAAATAGAAAGTAGCTGCAATGGATTTTGACTTAATCTACATTAAAATAAATTTAAATAAGTAATTTATATCATTTATTATACACCACTGGATTCTAAAAAGGTATCCTTTTTGGAAAATAATCAAATTTTTCTTTCGCTAATTAGACGAAAATTAGTTAAAAAAGTCTCACATTTCTCGCAAAAAAACCCTTGATTTTTTTGTTGTCGTCTTTCTTTTGACTAAAATATTCGTATATACAGTATTTTTATCGTCATTGTTTCCTTTTTATCTTTATTCCCTTTCCTTTTACCCTTATATTATACCCTTCAAACCTTAAAATTTTATTAAATTTTTATTCTCATTTACAAAATGAATATTGAAAACGAATTCACTCATTAAGCGATATACTGTTTTTTCCTTACTTTTCCCTTTCCATATGAAAAGAAATCTTTTAGAATAGAAAGAGAAGAAATAAATTAGTACCGAGAAAAGCAGGAAGGTGATTAGAATGGTTGTTGGATACATAACCGATTTAGCGATCGTTACGGTGTTGATCGTCGGTCTTACTGCGTTGATGGGTGTTATCGCTAACGGAATTGGCGAAAAAGTGTTTGGCGGCAGAAAACGATCTGAATATGTTGTTCAATCCGCCCATTTTCAAACTGGCTGGAAACAAATTGGCGGTAAGAAGAAGTAAAAACGATCTCTAGTTGAGATCGTTTTTTTTATCCATTGTATTTTGCTTTGTATTCTCCATATTCTTTTTCAGAACAGAGAACAAAATGGCCTTTCGTGATTTCTCTGAATTCCAGCTGCTCACCTGCTGAATAATTATGAAAACTTGGATCATATGATTTCCGTTTGCGTGTCCGCTCCGAGACTGGGTCAGGTAGCGGGATAGCCGACAGCAATGACTGAGTATACGGGTGAATTGGTTTGTTATACAATTCATCCGCCGGAGCGAGTTCCACTAACTTCCCGAAGTACATAACACCGATTCGGTCACTGATATATTTCACCATTGAAAGGTCGTGAGCGATAAATAGATACGTTAACCCTTTTTCCTTTTGCAAGTGCTTCATTAAGTTAACAACTTGCGCTTGAATCGATACGTCCAAAGCAGAAATCGGTTCGTCGGCAATGATGAATTCTGGCTCAACCGCTAGCGCACGGGCAATGCCGATCCGCTGCCGCTGACCACCGCTAAATTCATGCGAATAGCGATTAGCATGTTCTCTATTCAAACCAACCGTTTCAAGCAGCTGATAAACCCTCTCCATCCGCTCTTTCTTCGAATCGGCTAAACCGTGGATATCAATGCCCTCGGCAATGATATCGGCAACTTTTAACCTAGGATTCAGTGATGCATAAGGATCTTGAAATATCATCTGCATTTTTCGGTTAAAGTCTTTTAACTGGGCATGATTTTTTTTACCATGGACATTTACGCCATTAAACAATACTTCTCCATCCGTTGCATTATATAAACGGATAATGGTTCTGCCTGTTGTTGATTTACCACATCCGGACTCACCAACAAGTCCAAGCGTTTCTCCTTTGTAAATATCGAAGGAGATACCATCGACGGCCCGTACTTCATTTGGCTTTCCAACATTAAAATATTGTTTGAGATTTTTGATCTCAAGTAGTTTCTCTGCTTGTGACAATTAGTTCCCCTCCTTTTTCCCAGGGAATTGACTGTGCCGGCGTTTTACAGCCTCAGGCGGCTCAACTTTCGGCGCATCCGGGTGCAAGAGCCAAGTAGCGGCATAGTGAGTATCCGAGACTTTGAACATAGGCGGCTCCTGCTCTAAATCAATTTTTAATACATACGGATTACGTGGAGCGAACGGGTCTCCCTTCGGAGGATCCAAAAGATCTGGTGGTGTTCCCGGAATCGAAAAAAGCTCCTCATCACGTGTATCCAGACTAGGCATTGAACTGATTAGTCCCCATGTATATGGATGTTTTGGATTGTAAAAAATCTCATCTGCCGTTCCAATTTCAGCAATTTTACCGCCATACATAACGGCAACGCGGTCTGCGACATTTGCCACAACACCAAGGTCATGGGTGATAAAAATGATCGATGTATCGATTTTCTTTTGCAAATCCTTCATTAATTCAAGAATTTGCGCCTGAATCGTTACGTCAAGTGCTGTTGTTGGCTCGTCCGCAATCAGAACCTTCGGATTGCAAGCCAATGCAATGGCAATGACAACCCTTTGCCTCATACCTCCGGAAAATTGGTGTGGGTACTGATCAATGCGAATTTCCGGTTTCGGTATCCCAACAAGTTTCAACAATTCAACTGCTCTCTCTTTAGCCGCAGACTTGCTCATCTTTTGATGTTTAATTAAAGGTTCCATAATCTGAATTCCGATTTTCATTGTTGGGTTTAATGAAGTCATTGGATCCTGGAAGATCATCGAAATATCATGACCACGGATTTTTTGCATTTGCTTATCTGTAAGCTTCGTAAGATCTTGATTTTTAAATAAGATTTCACCGTTTTTAATCTCGGAATTGTGCTCAGGAAGCAAACGCATAATGGATTTTGTTGTAACGGATTTTCCAGAACCTGACTCACCAACAATCGCCAATGTTTCCCCTTTATATAAATCAAAGCTGATTCCTCGAATCGCCTTCACTTCGCCCGCAAATGTATGAAAAGATATATTTAAATCTTTTACTTGTAATATTTTTTCCACTGCCGTTCACCTGCCTTCTAATCACGCATTTTTGGATCAAGGGCATCCCGTAATCCATCTGCAACTAAATTAAAGCATACCATGATCAATGCAATCATTATCGAAGGAGTAATCATTTGATATGGGTATACCCGCATTGATTTGTAGCCCTCGTTTACTAAAGTTCCTAGTGATGCATTAGGCTCTTGCAGCCCTAATCCGATAAAACTTAAAAATGCCTCAAAGAAAATCGCATTTGGTATCGAAAACATCGTATTAATAATGATAATACCAAACATATTTGGAATCATATGCTTAAAAATAATCGAAATATTGCTCGCTCCTAATGTTTTAGCAGCTAAGACAAATTCCTGATTTTTATATTTTAAAACTTGGGCACGAACAACACGCGCCATACTCGTCCAACTGGTTAAAGTGATGGCAATAATGATTGGGATAATACCCGGTTTTAATACGAGAATCATTAAAACAACAACGATCAGGTTCGGAATTCCAATAATGATTTCCATAATTCGTTGCATGACACTATCCACTTTACCGCCGACGTATCCGGAAACAGCTCCATAGGCAACACCGATCACCATATCCACTAATGCCGCCATGAAGGCGATGAACAGAGATACTTGTGTTCCTTTCCAAATACGGGCAAAAATATCACGTCCCAGTTCATCCGTTCCAAACCAATAATACTCTTTCACATGACGAACTTCGTAGGCATTATAAGTTATGCCGGCTTTATTTGTTAAAGTGCCGTCAAACGGAAGCCAATGAATGTTTTCCAAACCCTGTACCCGCGGTGGCAAGTCATGATTATCAGTATTTTGGTAATCAAATTTATATGGTGAAAGTAATGGACCAACAAATGCTAGAATTATTAAAAGGACAATGACCACTAAGCTGATGACTGCTCCTTTATTTTTACGAACCCGCAGCCAGGAATCCTGCCAAAAGTTTAGACTTTGTTTGGCGATGGTCTCACTTTTGGAAAGATCAATATGGGCGGGTTCAAACATATCCTTTGAAATTTCTGGTTCTTTATTAAGCATTTACCCTTTCCCCCCCTGAATACGAATGCGCGGGTCAATAATTCCATAAAGAATATCAACAACCAAGATAATAGCGACAAATAATGCCGCAAACAAAATGGAAGTTCCCATAATAACCGGATAGTCATTTACCATGATAGACTGAACAAATTGATTTCCGATACCAGGAATTCCAAAAATATTTTCAATAACGAGCGAACCAGTCATTAAACTTACTGCTAACGGTCCCATTACGGTAATAACCGGAATTAATGCATTTCTTAGTGCATGTTTAAAACTGATTTGCCAGTAGCTTGCACCTTTAGCTTTTGCAAGAGTTATATAATCCGATCCCAATACTTCCACCATTTCTGTCCGCATAAAACGGGCGGCAATAGAAATTGGAAACATAGCTAGAGCTATTGTTGGAAGAATTGTATATGAAGGTCCATTCCAAAACATAACTGGAAGCCATCCTAATTTTACAGCAACATAAAATTGTAATAAGCCAGCAAAAACAAAGCTTGGAATTGATTTCCCAATAACTGCAATAAATGTGGCACCATAGTCTACCCAAGTATTTTGTTTTAGTGCAGCCAGTACGCCTAAAAGAATACCGAGTACTGCACCGACAATCATCGCCTGAGCGCCAAGTATCGCCGAAGGAGCAAGTCGTTGGGCAATAAGTTCAGTTACCGGGGTATTATTAAACTGAAAGGAGACACCTAAATCACCCTTTAGCATGTTCATTAAATAGTGAGCATATTGAACAGGCACAGGCTGATCAAATCCATATTTTACCAATAATATGTTGCGCTGGGTCTCCGAAAGTTTTTCCCAGCTGTTAAAAGGGGTTCCTGGAATTAACTTCATGAGGAAAAAGGTTACAGATACAACTATGAATAACGTAATAATCATATAGACAATCCGCTGCAGGATATATTTTACCATGTCGACACCCCTTAATTCACAAAATGTTAGACACTTTTCGACAATTCTGTTACAGGTAAAAAGAGAGTATAACTTAATATACTCTCTTTTTATTTGATTATAAATACCTTTTATTTGTCATCTTTAACAAATAATACTTCTTACTTGTAAACTTTAATATATTCGAAACTAAAGTCAGAATATGGATTATGTTGCAAGCCTTTTACTTTTGGATTTACTAAAAGGTTTACTGAACGCTGATAAAGTGGTGCTAATGCTGCATCATCTTCTAACAAGATTTTCTCAGCATCTTGAAGAGCTTTCCAGCGTTCATCCGGTTTAGCAGCCAAAGTGGTTTGAGCGTCTTTAACTAACTTATCATATTTTGGATCACCGTAGCTCATGTGGTTTTGGCCTCCACCTGTTAAGAACAGATCCATGAATGTCATTGGGTCAGAGTAGTCTGGTCCCCATCCAGCATGCAGTAAATCATATTCTTGTTTGTCTTCACGATCGATACGGATTTTGAAAGGAACACTTTGAATATTAACCGTTAAACCAGGAAGAGTTTTCTCTAATTGGTCTTTAATGAATGCATCCTCTTTCTTAGCTGTTTCAGTATCTTGACCAACCATAGTAAACGTTACAGCTGTTTTGCCTAAATCTTTCATACCTTGTTCCCAAAGCTTTTTAGCTTTTGCCTTATCTGTTTTCAAATAATTTCCGGCATCAGAACGAAAGTCTTTGCCATTATTAAACGTAAACGCTTTTGGTACAATGAAGTTAGCAGGGATAGAACCGTTTGACAAAACGTTATTCGTGTATGCTTTCTTATCAATTGCTAATGCAATAGCTTTACGAACGTTTACGTTTTTCAAAACAGGATTATTTTCGTTCATCTTTAACCACCACATTGATGGCTCAAGATATTGAACTAAATCTTTAGAGCCTTGATACTGTGAAATGATTGCTGATGAAGCTAGTCTTCCGGTTATATCAGCTTGTTTAGCTTCATACGCGTTCACAGCAGCTTGTGGATCTTTTACAACGTTAAAATTAGCTTGTTCCAATGTAACATTCTTTGCATTCCAGTAATCAGCATTCTTTTCTAATGTCCATTGAGTAGCTGATGTGCCGTCCCATTTAGTTAACTTAAATGGACCGCTGTAAAGCAGGTGAGCAGCGTCTTTTGCATAATCAGCACCTTGTGATTCCACATACTTTTGATTTTGCGGATAGAATGCTGTGAATGTTAATAATGAATCAATATATGGAAGCGGTCTTTCCAAAGTGATTTCCAATGTATAATCGTCTACTGCTTTAACACCCAGAGAGGAAACCGGCGCTTTCCCTTCACTGATTGCGGTTGCGTTTTTAATTTTATCTGTCATCATATATGGTCCATATGGTGATGCCGTTTTAGGATCAATCGCTCGTTGCCATGCAAAGACGTAATCTTTTGCAGTTACAGGATCTCCGTTAGACCATTTGACATTCTTTTTCAAACTAATGGTAATTACTGTTTTATCAGCATTGAATTTCGGCTCTCCAGCAGCATCATCAGGAATTGCCTTAGTACCCGTCTGATCCAGGCGGTATAAACCAGCAGTTGTTTGAGAAATTATTTCACTTCCAAGAACATCCTGGTTCATTACGCTGTCCAAAGTTGGAATTTCAGCAGATTCTAAAACATTAATGACTTGTTTTTCGGCAAGCTGTTGAGTAGTGCCCTTTGTTCCCTTGCTTGTATCTTTGTTCGTGCTTGATCCGCCAGAACAAGCACTCAAAAAAATACTTACAGCAAGTGTTGATCCAACTAATAATGAAAATTTTGACTTTTTCAAGTATGTAGACCTCCCTTTTCTATTTTCTGAAAAATTCTACAATGCTAATTATACATTTTCAGAAAAACTTTGTACATTACTTTTTTAAAAAAAGTTTACATGTTAGATACAATATTACATGTTTGTCATCTTTCTATATGTTATAATTAATATTACATTTTATTTTTTGTTAGCAATCCCCCCTTTAGACAATCGGAATTGGAGGTTTTTCTTTGAAATTTCCTATCAAAAAAGTAGGGATTTTTTTAATGATCCAGTTAGTGATCTTCATCACTTTACTGCTTTACTACAATAAAATTACATTAGAATATTATATTAATGTATCTTTTTACTTCGCTTCCCTATTTCTTTTAAGCGCCCTATTGATTTATGTTATTCATACCGGATTTTTTGATATTGTAACAAAAGGATTCTCAAAAGCCTTTTCACGTGCTCACGAAAAATCAAAAATAGCAGAAATCACCCCTTTATCCAAGCTTGTTTCACTTAGCCTAAAACCATTGTTACTGTACGGATTGCTTCTAACCATATGTATGCTAATGGCTCTTGCTATATATTATATTTAGCATGCTTGATTACAAATATTCATTTCATTATAATAGGATTAACTAATTTAAAATTTGCGGCATTGATAAAGAATAGTACGTATTTTATTCGTTTCAAGAGAGTTTGCGGTTGGTGTAAGCA
>JAKACS010000134.1 GCA_021821235.1 Bacillota bacterium | reverse complement strand
GTTCTCGTTTACGCCATTATGACGGCTGGAATAGGCTTGATCATTTTTATGCCAAAACTGATCCAGTTGTTTTCCTAATTTACTCGCCTAATATTTGTGAGAAAATTCTAAAATTTTTATTACGATTTTGCTACAAATAATGATTTTGCGATTCATTTGAGGTAAAATAAAAGTAACTCGCCGACTTGGCGAGTCAAAAGAGAAAGGTTCATTGAAAGCCATTTGGTATTGCCGCTTTTTGAACCCGCCGCATCTTCCAGTACCTTTGCTCCACTGGTACAATTGTGTCCATATGCGCTTTTAAGTTTACAACATCTATTGAAATGGCAGCAGCAGCACAGAATACTTATTGCTGACAAAAGATGTGGCCCCAAATTGAGCCGCGTTTCTATCGGAGGATATGCATGACAACCAATACAGATCGTTCACAAACCTATAAATCAGGATTTATTTCCATCATCGGCCGTCCAAACGTGGGTAAATCTACGTTTTTAAATCGGGTTATTGGGCAAAAAATCGCCATTATGAGCGATAAGCCGCAAACAACCCGTAATAAAGTTCAAGGAGTATTAACAACAGATGATGCACAGCTGATTTTTATCGACACACCGGGAATTCATAAGCCAAAACATAAACTTGGCGATTTTATGATGAAAGTGGCTCAAAACACATTGAAAGAAGTCGATTTGGTTCTTTTTATGGTAAATGCTGAAGAGGGATTTGGCCGCGGTGAAGAATTTATTCTGGAAAAATTTCAAACTGTCAAAACGCCCATCTTCCTTGTGATTAATAAAATCGATCAAATTCATCCCGATCAATTGCTGCCGATTATTGAATCGTATAAAGAAAAATACCTCTTTAAAGAAGTTTTTCCAATCTCAGCGCTTGAAGGAAATAATGTCCAACAGTTGCTAGAAAAAATCAAAACATACTTGCCGGAAGGTCCGCAGTTTTATCCGGCCGACCAAGTAACCGACCATCCGGAAAGATTTATCGTGTCGGAGCTGATTAGAGAAAAAGCGCTTCATTTAACACGGGAAGAAATTCCTCACTCGCTTGCAGTTGTTATCGATAAAATGGAACGCCGTGAAAACAAAAATATCATCCATGTCATGGCAACCATCATCGTAGAAAGAGATTCACAAAAAGGAATCATTATTGGCAAACAGGGCTCAATGCTTAAAGAAATCGGCAAGCGGGCACGAGTTGATATTGAAAACCTGTTAGGTTCGAAAGTATTCTTGGAGCTTTGGGTCAAGGTTCAAAAAGATTGGCGAAATAAAATGTCCCAACTGCGTGATTTTGGTTTTAATGAGGATGAGTATTAGCGATACGATACAACCCTAACTAAAATATTAGTCGATTTTGTGAAATATGCATGGACAACATTAACAAAATTTGTGACTTATGATTTTGGCAAGACAGGCTATGATAATTGTATAGTTTGGGATAGAAAAGAAGGCTAGTCTAAATATTGAAAGGTGGGGTTTTCGATGTTGGATTTTACCTGGAAAGTATTTACCCAGACAGGTAATATTGACACATATCTTCTCTTTAAAGAATTGGAAAAGGAAGAAAAAGAAACACCCGGTATACTGGATGATGAACTAGCACAAATCGATTTTCCCGTTTCATAAGTTTGTCTTCGCTTACCTTGGATGGTGACGATGAATGCTTCAAAAATGCGAAGGCATCGTAATTCGAACAACAGATTACGGAGAGACCAATAAAGTAGTCACATTATACACGCGCGAATGGGGGAAAATGGGCGTGATGGCTCGAGGGGCGAAGAAGCCGAATAGCCGGCTTTCGGCCATCACCCAGCTTTTTACGCATGGGAATTATCTCGTTCAAACCGGTTCTGGACTCGGGAGCCTTCAGCAGGGCGAGATGATTTCGTCCATGCGTTCCATTCGGGAAGATATTTTTAAAACGGCCTATTCAAGCTATATTGTTGAATTATTGGAGAAAAGTGTCGAGGATAAAAAGCCTAATCCTTATTTGTTTGAATTGCTTTATCAAACGTTACATTACTTAAACGAAGGCTATGATCATGATGTAATGATGAATATTTTCGAAATGAAAATGCTCAATGTTCTTGGACTCAATCCAACGCTTGATCAATGTTCGGTTTGCGCCAGCACAGACGGGCAGTTTTCTTTTTCCATTCGGGAAGGCGGGCTGATTTGCCATCGCTGTCTCGCTAAAGATCCGTACCACTTAAAGCTTTCGCCGGCTGCGGTTAGACTTTTGAGACTGTTTTATTTTTTCGATTTATCGAGGCTTGGAACGATTTCAGTCAAACCGGAGACGAAAGCTGAATTGAAGAAGGTTATTTCGGCTTACTATGAGGAATACTCAGGACTCCACTTAAAAACAAAAAGGTTTTTGGATTCTATGGAGCAGTTTCGCAATCTTCTCTAGAGGCCATTGACTTTTTTTGATCGTTTCGTTACTATTTGTGTAATATGAATAGTTGCCGTGAAGGAAAAGAGTACTTGGATGTCTCCATAAAAGCGAACCTAGGATGGTGGAAGCTAGGGTATGGGTGCCGGGGAAGGGCGTTCTGGAGCAACAATTGGATGTAAGTGGCTACCATGATTTTTCTTGGCGGCAAATAGGGTGGAACCGCGGGTAACTCTCGTCCCTATGCTAAATCAGCATAGTGGCGGGAGTTTTTTAATTTTTAAAAAAGGAGTTAGTGAAAATGAGTGTTTCAATGGATCAGATTGTTTCACATGCAAAACACCGGGGCTTTATCTTTCCTGGTTCGGAAATTTACGGAGGGCTTGCAAATACATGGGATTACGGTCCGCTTGGCGTCGAATTGAAAAATAATATCAAGCGGGCATGGTGGCGAAAATTTGTCCAGCAATCACCCTATAATGTCGGGCTAGATGCAGCAATTTTAATGAATCCGAAAACGTGGGAAGCATCAGGTCATATTGGCAACTTTAATGACCCAATGATTGATTGCAAAAATTGTAAGGCTAGGCATCGTGCTGATAAATTAATTGAGAACGCCCTTGAAGGAAAAGGAATTGAAATGGTCGTTGACGGCCTTCCGTTTTCCAAAATGGAAGAGCTGATCAAAGACCATGAGATTGCCTGCCCTGATTGCGGCAGCCATGATTTCACCGGTATTCGCCAATTTAATTTAATGTTTAAAACCTTTCAGGGGGTAACAGAAACAAGCACAAACGAGATCTTCCTTCGCCCTGAAACAGCACAAGGGATTTTCGTCAATTTTAAAAACGTTCAGCGAACAATGCGGAAGAAGCTTCCATTCGGTATTGCCCAAATCGGAAAAAGCTTCCGAAATGAAATTACTCCAGGGAACTTTACTTTCCGGACACGCGAATTTGAACAAATGGAATTGGAGTTTTTCTGCAAGCCGGGAGAGGAGTTGAAATGGTTTGAGTATTGGAAAGAAACAGCTGAGAAATGGCTGCTGTCCCTTGGTATGAAGAACGAAAACCTAAGGCTTCGCGATCACTCTAAAGAGGAACTGTCCCATTACAGCAATGCGACAACAGACTTTGAATACAAATTTCCATTTGGTTGGGGTGAACTTTGGGGCGTTGCTTCAAGAACGGATTATGATTTAAAGCAGCATATGAAATTTTCCGGTGAAGATTTTCAATACCATGATCCGGATACGAATGAAAAATATACTCCATATTGCATTGAGCCGTCCCTTGGGGCAGACCGGGTGACTTTAGCCTTTTTCATTGACGCCTATGATGAGGAACAGCTTGAAGACGGCACGTCTAGAACTGTCATGCATTTGCACCCGACCTTGGCGCCCTACAAAGCAGCTGTACTGCCATTATCGAAAAAACTGTCAGAAGAAGCGCGGGAAGTGTTTGCTTCATTGGCCGAGCATTTCTTGGTCGATTACGATGAAGCGGGCTCCATTGGCAAGCGGTATCGCCGTCATGACGAAATTGGCACACCGTTTTGCATTACGTATGATTTTGATTCCAAAGAAGATCAAATGGTGACTGTAAGAGACCGCGACACGATGGAACAAAAGCGCATCCCGATTGCGGAGCTTGTGAACTATATTGAAGCGAGACTGAAATTTTAAGGCAAGCGAATTGCCCGTTCCTTTATGATCAAAAGGTGCAGTAACCCTGCACCTTTTCGGTTTCGATTGGAATTATGGACTTTGCGTTGTTGATAACGTTGGACAAGTTTTTGATTTTGGTGCTAACGTTCTTTTTTGGCGAAAAGAAATAGTATATAATATTTTCATAAAAGTATGGCCTTATGAATGTGTGGAGCGGTTTTCAAAATGGCTGTACAAATGCGGAGCGCTTACCGATGAACCAAAGGGTGGTGAGGACAATCGAACTGAATAAACGCCAGGAACAAATATTGCAGATTGTAAAGGACAACGGTCCGATTACAGGGGAACATATTGCAGAGCAATTAAATTTAACGAGAGCGACATTAAGACCCGATCTCGCGATTTTAACAATGGCGGGATACTTGGATGCAAGGCCGCGGGTCGGTTATTTTTATACAGGGAAATCGGGCACCCAGCTTTTAACCGAAAATTTGCAAAAAATTCATGTAAAAGATTATCAATCGATTCCTGTTGTCGTTAATGAAAATGTTTCGGTTTACGATGCAATTTGTGCAATGTTCCTTGAGGATGTAGGGACATTGTTTGTAGTGGATCAAAATTCTGCACTTGTCGGGGTGCTGTCGCGGAAAGATTTGCTTCGCGCCAGTATTGGCAAGCAGGAACTTTCGGCGATCCCAGTGAATATTATTATGACTCGAATGCCTAATATAACAATGTGCGAGAAGGATGATTTGCTGATTGATGTGGCAAAAAAGCTTATCGATAAACAAATTGATGCACTCCCGATTGTAAGAAAAACAGAGATGGGCTATGAAGTGATTGGAAGGATTACAAAAACCAATATTACAAAAGCTTTTGTAGCACTTGGAGAAGATGCTTAGCAATTTAAATGAGGAGCTGGTCAGGGAGAATGAGTATGCCGGTGATATACGTCGTATCCGATTCAGTCGGAGAAACAGCAGAGTTGGTAACAAAAGCGGCCATTACTCAGTTTAATGGTTCTGGAATGAAGATTAAAACGTTCCCATATGTCGAAGATGAGGAAAATATTGACGAAGTCATTTCGCTTGTAAAGTTTGACAAAGGCATGATTGCCTATACATTGGTTAAACCGGAGATGCGCAAGTATATGCGGGAGAAGGCGATCGAAGAGGACATTCGTGCGGTTGATTTAATTGGCCCTTTAATGGATCAAATCCAGCTTTTTTGTGGTAAAAGTCCCTTATGTGAGCCTGGTCTTGTCCGCAAATTGGATGAAGATTACTTTAAAAAAGTCGAAGCAATTGAATTTGCCGTGAAATATGATGACGGCAGGGATCCGCGCGGGATTTTAAAGGCAGACATCGTTCTTATTGGAGTTTCACGAACATCCAAAACGCCGCTATCCCAATATTTGGCCCACAAACGTTTGAAAGTGGCCAATGTGCCGCTCGTTCCCGAGGTCGACCCTCCTGATGAATTATATCAAGTGCCTGCTGAGAAATGCTTCGGCTTGAAAATCAGTCCGGAGAAATTAAATCATATCCGCAGGGAACGGCTATTATCGTTGGGACTAAATGATCAAGCAAGCTATGCAAATATTGACCGTATCAAAGAAGAACTCACATTTTTTGAAAAAATCGCCGAAAAAATTCAATGTCCGGTCATCGATGTAACAAATAAAGCCGTTGAAGAAACCGCAAATGTCATTTTACATCATTTAAAAAGAAATTAATCATTCACTCACATAATCATTCTTGGTTATGTGATTTTTCTTTTTGAAAACTCTTGTAGTTCTTCTCCTGCTGATTTCTACCTCCAATCGGGAGCTCGTTCATTCATAACGTTAGATTAAAAATACCAAGAATAATTCAAAAAAAACGTAGCGAAATGAATTAAATTGTACTATAATAAAAAATTGTGATAAAAATATATCTTTTTAGGTTTAGACTTGCATAGGAACGAATAAACTATTTATTGTTAGATGTCAAGAGGATAGCCGTAATAAAATTCGACATGATTCTTTCCGACAAAAGTTTTCATTTGAAGAAGGAATATGTGGAGTGATGTAGAATTAATACTAATAAAATTGGTTTACCAACTATTTTTGTTGATGCTGATTCGTGCCCGGTCAAAGAGGAAATTGTCGAAACAGCCGAATGCTGCAATGTCAATATTGTGTTTGTTGCTTCATATAATCATGTAAAGAGCGGAGCTTCAGACCAAAACTGGGTTTACGTTGATACTAGCAAAGAAGCTGCAGACATCTATATCATGAACCATTGCTTAAAGGGAGACATCGTTGTAACGCAAGATATTGGGCTTGCTTCAACATTGCTGCCAAGAGCGGTTTATGCCCTGTCTCCAAGGGGAACTTTATTTGATGAAAAAGAGATCATTACTGCTCTTGAAGTACGTTATTTAAAGGCCAAAGCTAGAAAGCGGGGTATTTATGGGAAAGGGCCGAAACCCTTCAGAGAAGAGGATCGGCAAAAATTTAAAAAAGAATTGACGAAAATTTTGTCGAAATTCGCAGGGATTTAAGCAGTGCTTAGCGAATACTTGTTAGGTAAATGGAGTTGTTTTCATGGTAGACCGCATTGCCGAAGAGAAAATCAATCAAATTCGTCAATCCGTTGATATCGTCGAGGTCATCAGTGAGTATGTCCAGCTGAAAAAACAAGGACGAAACTACTTCGGACTATGTCCTTTCCATGGAGAAAACACACCATCTTTTTCCGTATCAGCCGATAAACAAATCTTTCATTGTTTTGGCTGTGGAGCTGGCGGTAACGTGTTCACCTTTTTGATGGAGCTTGAAGGGATTTCTTTTCAAGAAGCTGCCATCAAACTTGCCGGAAAAGCGAACATCGAGCTTCAGCTTCGCACGGATGCTTCTGTAAAAGAAAGAAAGCTGCCAAAAGATCTTCAAGATCTGTATGATGCACATGAGCTGTTACGAAAATTTTACCATCATTTGCTGATAAATACAAAAGAGGGTCAACATGCATTGGAATACTTGTTAAACAGAGGATTTACACGGGAATCCATCGATAAATTCCAAATCGGCTATTCGCTTGATTCCTGGGACTTTGTTTACAAATTCTTGATAAAAAAAGGCTTTCGTACTGAAGTAATCGAAAAAGCCGGGCTGATTATCAAACGTGAAAGGGATGGATCGTATTTTGATCGATTTCGCAATCGGATTATGTTTCCGATTGATGACCGAAACGGAAAAACGATTGCTTTCTCGGGAAGAGCATTAGGGGCAGATGAGCCTAAATATTTAAATAGCCCAGAGACTGCAATCTTCAATAAAAGTAAAATTTTATATAATTTTCATTTAGCAAAACCGCATATACGCAAAATACAAACAGCAGTTTTGTTTGAAGGATTTGCCGATTGTATAGCTGCTGATCGTGCCGGTGTAGAAAACGGTGTTGCAACAATGGGAACATCTTTAACAGCTGAGCATGTTTCCCTTATTCGGCAAAACGCTCAAACAGTCACGATTTGCTATGATTCAGATAATGCTGGGATCGAGGCCGCATTCAGGGCAGGAAAAATGCTTACTGAGGCAGAATGCAGCATTAAAGTAGCACTGATGCCAGATGGATTGGATCCAGATGAATTTATTAAAAAATTCGGATCCGAAAAATTCCAAAAAGAAGTGATTGGCGCAAGTTTAACATGTATGTCGT
>JAKACS010000133.1 GCA_021821235.1 Bacillota bacterium | reverse complement strand
TTTCAATAAATCTTGTTCTGTCCCTTTTTGAGCAGTTTGTTTCTTTTCTGTTTTGTTTTTCTCTTTAGCATTATTACTTGTACCACATGCACTTAGAACAAACGTAAAGCCAAGTAATAAGGCAAAAATTATGGTTAACCTTTTCTTCATTTTTAAATACCCCCTAATTCTTATTGTTTTTGTTGGTTTTGTATATCATATCATATTATATCTACCCATTCCTGTCAAAAGAAAAAAATATAGGATCTTTTTTTACCCTACCCACTTGTTTCATCCAATACACAATGGGCTATCAGAAATTATTCTGATAGGCCTTTTTTATGCTATTCGCTTCTCTTTTTGCATCTTATTTTCTCTTCTGTTTTTTTCAAGCCGCATAAAATAGAAGCTCACTAACAGTTAAACCCATTCCATATGCAAATGTCTTTATATCAGCCGTACCGAAATAATAACTCAACGGAGTAAATGTTGCTAGAAAGGCCATGATACCGTTAGCAATACAATTTTGAGCTGATAAATAGACGAAATAAAATACGGAACAAGGTAAGATAATTTTATAATGAAAACCATTACGTGAAGCCAAAAAAAGATATCACAGGCATTTAGCCAGGATATCTTGAACGAGTTATTTTTTAATAATATTCATCTTCCGCAAAAATTCAATTGGCTGTTGTTTGCGAAAGTGTTCTTTCACCATATAGGCAACGCCTTGTTCATTTTGCGATCTTGTGATCCAATCAGCTGCTTTTTTTACAGCAAATTCAGCATTGCCCATGGCTACACCTAGACCGGCTTGCTCAATCATGCCAATATCATCAAGGCCATCGCCAATTGAAACCATCTCCTGGCTTAAGACTCCCAGCTGCCTGCCTAAATAGGAAAGTGCACTCCATTTTGAGACACCAGCTGGAACGATATCGAGCCTTAAAGAATCCAACTGAATAGTATCAATTTCAACAAACATTTTCTGAAAAGCAATCACAGCATCCTCTAGATCTTTTTTGTTTTCAAAGTAAACTTCGATTTTTGGCGGAGAGACAGGCTGATCATGCAGGTATTCACTCAAAGAGGAGACAAATTGCTGAGAATAAAAGACAGGGTCACCTGAAGTAAATACTGTTTTCGCTAAAAGATTGTGTGCGAGTTTAAACTTATTGGCCAGTGAGAATTGCTCGTGAACAAGTCTGATTTGACAAGGAATTGCCTCAAGAAAGCGAATGACATCATACGTAATGTCTTCATTGATTCTTTTTACATAAATTGGCTTTTCTTGCACACTGGCAATGTATGCACCTTGATGGGAAATGATTGGTGTTTTGATTTTTAATGTTTTCGCTACTCTACGGGCAGACGGGAAACTCTGTGACGTTACCAATGTCACAATAATCCCTTTTTGCTGGACATATTCAACAGCTTCCTTCGTTGATTTATGCAGCTTTCCATTCGATTGCAAAAGCGTTCCATCAATATTTAATGCTAGCAGGCGATAAATCATGTTGTTGCCCCCTGTTCTTGGTGAAGTTATCCTTATATCACTTGTATGATTCCTGCAACCAGATTAGAACAAGGGATATGCAGAAGAACTAGAAGATCTGTTCCAAATAAAGTTAATGGACATATTCTTTAAAATTCAGGAAATAAAGACTGTTTTGTCGCTATTGATATTCATATGCAACAAAACATAGGCATTCTCCAAACTACAGTGAAAATGCGTTGTTTAATCCACTTTTTTTCATGATAGCTCATTAACCATTACCTAATTTAATCAAACAGAACATTCGTTCTAATATACTATTTCCTTTTCAAAAAAAGCATGTTATTATAAAATCATAACATGCTTAATAGAAAGCGATGGTGAATATGCAAATTGATAAATCAATAGTAAAGGAATATATGAGTAAAAAGCAAATAGCCACTCAAACAGAATTAGCTCAGCTCCTAGGTATTACAAAAAATCAACTATCAGTTATGCTATCACCAAAATTCACCCCCATTAAAAGCAATGTATTAAAATTATGCAAACTTTTAGGAGTCTCACCTATGAAAATAATAGAGAATGAATCAAACGTGCTAAATCGGAATTCTGAAACAACGATTGCAGAAAATAATTATCCATATTCGATAACGAAGGGAATTAAAACGATAGAATTATTTGCTGGCGGAGGTGGACTCGCCCTTGGTTTAGAACAGGCAGGGCTTGAATCTGTAGCACTAATTGAGATTAATAAATATGCCTGTGAAACTTTAAAATACAACCGTCCCCACTGGAATGTGATGAATGAAGATGTTAAAAATATTAATTTTTCCCAATTTGATGTGGATGCAGTTATTGGCGGCTTCCCCTGCCAAGCATTTAGCTATGCTGGAAAAAAACTCGGCTTTGAAGATACTCGCGGAACACTTTTTTTTGAATTCGCAAGAGCTGTTAAAGAGATTCGTCCAAAATTATTCCTCGCTGAGAATGTGCGCGGGATTATCAGCCACGATAATGGAAGAACGCTAAAAACAATTATCCAAATACTTACAGAGTTAGGTTATAACGTTGAATACAGGCTTGTTAATGCTGTGAATTACGGGGTTCCTCAAAAAAGAGAACGCGTAATAATTATTGGAACAATGGATGGCTATAAATTTCACTTTCCTAAAGAAGAGAAAGAAATTGTAACATTAAAAGAAGCCTTAAAAGATGTACCACCTTCTGAAGGCATGAAGTACTCGGACAATCGAAAGAGAATTCTTGAACTTGTTCCACCCGGGGGATGTTGGAGGGATTTACCTTTGGAAATTCAAAAAGATTTTATGGGAAAAAGCTTTTATTCTGGTGGAGGAAGAACAGGCATGGCAAGACGCCTCTCTTGGGACGAGCCTTCATTAACTTTAACAACCTCTCCATCACAAAAACAAACGGAAAGATGCCATCCTGAAGAAACCAGACCGTTTACAGTAAGGGAATATGCAAGAATTCAAACTTTCCCTGATTCATGGCAATTTCAAGGATCAATAGGTGAGAAATATAAACAAATTGGAAATGCTGTACCTGTTAAACTGGCTTATAAGTTAGGACAATCTATCATAGAATGTTTAACAAAGAAAACACAGCGTGACTCAATTGAAGATCATTTAGTCGAAAATGAGGATCATCAGCTAGCACTTTCAATCTAACGATAACGAACAACTAAGGTTGTTTGTTATCGTTAGTTGAATTTTGAGTTTATCATTTCGCTAAGCTCTATACCCACTTCTTTAAAAATTTCAATTAACTGATTATAGGTACTAACTGACCCTCCCACTAAATTCCAAAAGTCTTCTTGAACTAAAAGATCATGTTTCGGATCCATACATTTTGCTTTACTCCACATTCTTGTAATATAAGCTGCTGGGTAAAATGGGTTATATGGAATAGCTAAATAAGTAGACACGTTAGCCTTTCGATTAACAGAATAGCGATATGCCGCCCAATTTAACAGTTTTCTCTTATGATATTCAAATTCCCCCTTATTTGGTTTAACTGTCTTTACATCAATATAGTACTCTTCTCCTGTTGGTTTTTGAATAAATAAATCGACCACTGAATCGTTTTGAACCCTTACTTGTCTTGCAGGGTAAATGCTATCTCGAATTTGCTGAAGTTCCTTTAACTTATCACGGCTTCCATCCGATTTATCTCGCTCCCAAAGACGATTAATTAAATTTTCTGTTCCAAGATCAATATCCCCTTCTAACTTGTACTGTCTTGCTACATGAAAGCCAGCAGCACTAGCTAGCATAATGGCTATTTGCTCATAAATAGACATTCCAAAGGATGTATAAAAGGAATGAACCAATGATGCGGATAAAATTTTGTCCTCAGAAAAGATAGCAGTAAAAAACGGTTTATGCTCCGATTCAGGTTTATATTTTTCAACCTTTGTTATGATTTTTTCTCTTACAAGGTTACGAATCTGTTCTCTGACTTGTGGTGTCAATTGTTCTCATCCCTTCGTTTATACAATGACAATAGGTAAATTGTACCACATATTTCATCAATAAAGACGTAAAAAATTCAAATTAAAAGATCTATCCGATTAATAAAAAAGAAGCTCTCCAAAAAGGCCATTACTGCCTTTTCGTGAGCCCCTTGCAGCTTTATTGCATGTTTCCGTATAGTTCTTCAAGCGGCTTCATGATAAGCTGGTTTAGTTCGCCAATGACCATGCTCATCCGTTGTTCTGCCTGCATCAGCCTTGAAATTTGTTCATTTTGCTGAACAAGTGCAACAGACTTTTGCGCTTCTTCCACTTCCGCCTGTGAAATATCCTGACCCATCATTTGCTTTTGCTGCAAATTCATTTGAATTTGCCGAAATTGATTAAACATATTTCGTGTTGCTTCATCTGCATTCACATCTTGATATGCTTGTTTTAACTGTTGAAAGTCATCACTTGAACGAATCGCTTTTTCCAGTTCATATGCAGCATCATAAAGATTAACCGCCATTGTCAACCACTCCTTCTTCATTGCCATTCTTTTCAACTATACCAGACTATGTAGGCAATTGCGAGAACGTTCATTTCACATCCTAATGAGCAGGAAATTGAATCACAACCGCTGGGCTTTCTTCATACGATACTATATCAACTTCTGCCTATGGTTTACTCACTTTTTCCGAATAAATGAGGAATGCGTATGTCGTTATCGTTACTGCCTGTGACCATTGCCAAAACCAAACAAGTAAGCATCGAACCGCAAATTCTGATGTCCAGACGATTGCTTACCGAATTTGGGTTTGAACAAGATCAAAAAATAAAGCTTTATATCGGAAACATGATGCAAGTTGTAAAAATATCGTTGCAAGATGTTCCTATTACTGAAATCCATTTTCCAGAACAGCTATTTGCTGACTTTTCTCTGCCCGTGCAAACAGTCAAGCTTCTAGCCAAAGCCTCTGCGGCAAACAGAAGTCTCTATCTTGGCCCAGTAATCGCACTTTTAACAGATCTGCCTTCAAGCCTTGATGATGAACCGTATTTTCGTTCGATTCATTCCTTTTGCGAGGAATTGGCCGTGAAAACTAGCGAACTTGGCGGATTTTTTTACATTTTCACGTACAAAAGCTTTACTGCAAACGGCGTCAACGGCTATTTCTTGCATGAAGGGAAATGGCAGTACCAAAAGCTTCCGACGCCAAACGTCATCTATAATCGGATTCACTCGCGCAAGCTTGAACAGCTTCAGACATTTCAAGCTTTTCGAAAACAGCTTGAACGATTCGCACTACCGTTTTTTAACGAACGTTTTTTATCGAAGTGGGAGGTCTATGAATTGCTGAGCCTTGAAGGAAAGCTCCTCCCCTATTTACCGGAAACAGCATTGTTCTCGGAGGAAAAATTGCTGGAATTTCTCGAAAAATTTCCGATTCTTTTTTTGAAACCGGATCATGGAAGCCAAGGCAAAAATATTATCAAACTGACAAAACAAGAAAACTCGTTTCGGTTGGAGACTACGACCAGCACTTTATCGAGTCAGCTAGCTGAAATCCAATCAGCGGAAAGAATTTTCCAATTGCTGCAGCCGTTGCTGGCGAAGCGAATATACATTATCCAACAAGGAATTTTGCTTGCTGCTCACGAATCACGATTGATTGATTTTCGTGTTTTATGCCATAAAAATCCGGATGACTTGTGGCATGTTACTTCAATAGTCGCCCGGATTTCAGGTGATCAGCAATTTGTCTCAAATTTAGCAAGAGGGGGAGAAGTGGTTAAGCCGATCACCGCATTGAGGATGTTTTTTTCCAAAAAAACAGCCAAGGAAATTCTTTCTTTAATGAAAGAACTAGCAATTGAGGCAGCAGCCACAATTGACCGCAACACAACAGGATTGATCGGCGAACTCGGGGTTGATATTGGCGTTGACTCGAGTGGAAAGCTATGGCTGATCGAAGTCAATTCGAAACCATCCAAAAATTTTGAACAGACAAAAACGAAAATACGGCCATCGACGAAAGCGATCATCCAGCTTTGCACCAAACTCGCTTTCGAAACGACAGAAGAGAAGGAGGATTAACCGTTGTTAACACTTGGATTTATGACATTAACTTTGGACAGCGAAAGCGAATATTTAACAGAAGTTGCCAAACGTGCAACTGCCCAGCAAGTGGAATGCGTCCGCTTTGTTCCATCCAGCATCCTTCCAACCACCCATCTTGTCAAAGGGAAAAAATTCGATGCATCTTCTGAATGTTGGGTGGAAGATGAATTTCCTCTTCCAGCACTGATTTATGATCGCTGTTTCTATGGAATTGATGACCATTCCAAACAATGTCTCCCGATTGTATCTTGGCTCAAAAACAGGGATGACATTCAATTTTTAGGATATGGATTGCCAAACAAACTAGAACTGTATCAAGCATTACACAACACGGAATTAGGCGCTTACTTACCAGTCTCTAAGACGGTAAACCAAGCTCAAGACGTGCTTTTAGCGCTTAAAAAGCATCACAGAATTATACTCAAACCGATTAACGGTGCGCAAGGTTATGGAATTTACTATCTCAAAAAAAACGAGAAAACATTCCATGTAAAAACGGAAAAACAAAAAAAGATTATCTCGAGAATATTTCCAAATTAAGAAAAGCTCGTTTCCTGGCTTAATCCTTTGCTGCAACAGCTTCCCTATCTTGTACAGCCATACCTGGAATTAACCAATGATGAACTGCAGCCGTTTGATATTCGCCTCTTGTTGCAAAAAGATGCAGCTGGCAACTGGACAGAACGCGGACGGGGCATTCGTAGCGGCTTGACAGGAGGAATTTTGTCCAACTTAAGCGCCGGGGGAATTGTTTCCGACTTTGCATCATGGTCAGCGGCACTAACTCCCGCAAAGAAAGCTTATATTTGTTCAGAACTCGACTATATAAAAAGTCATTTGACCCGTTTAGTAGAAAACGAGTTTCTGCCATTGTTTGAGCTGGGGGTGGATATTGGCATCGCGAAAAACGGTTCTTTATGGATTCTTGATGTCAATTCCAAACCAGGCCGAAAAGTCATCTTAAGCACCAATCCTGCTATACAAGAGACCCTTTACAATGCACCCGTCCTTTATGGAAAGCTGCTGACTGAAACCGGCAGAAAAGAAAGGAAGAGCTATTATGCGAAAACGCTATCCCATTGACATCGCTTTAAACGATCAACTGGTCGTTTTCTGTCCTCCGGAGCTTGTGGCAGACAGGCAAATTGAGAAAATTGCGTTCGGCACCCAGTCCGTTGCAGCACGCTTTCTCGCCCATCCTGAGAAAAAAAACCGGATTGTCATTAGCAAAAGACTGGCTGATCTTCTTCACTTTCCCGATTCCGATATCCCGCTTCACGCATTTTTTGATGCTAAAACATTGGTGATCGGTCCTTTGATTGGGATTTTCACCTCAGGCTTTACCCCTTTTCCATTGCAGCCGATTGGCGAGCGTTCCTACTTTTTTGCGAAATTGCTTTCAGTAAAAAAATCCGTTGGCGCTCTTCCATTCGTTTTTGGCGAACAGCACATCGATTGGGAACAAGGGCTGATTAAAGGCTATTTTTATCATCATAATCAATGGGAAACGGTTGAGGTCCCCTTTCCAAATGTAGTGTATGACCGGCTGCCAAATCGAAAAAGCGAGCGAAAACCTTCATTAAAACAAGTAAAGGAGCGTATGCAAAAACAGTATTTGATTCCATGGTACAATCCGGGCTTTTTCAATAAGCAGGATGTTTATGAAAGGCTGCAGCAGGATGCAGCAGTCGCAAATTATTTGCCGGCAACCCATCCATTTATGTC
>JAKACS010000132.1 GCA_021821235.1 Bacillota bacterium | reverse complement strand
ATATCTTTTTTTCGGAATTCTCCCTGCTTCAAAGCCAAGACGGCCTGCCTCAATTGCCAATTTCATTGCTTTTGCCATTTTCACAGGGTCTTTTGCAGCAGAAACAGCAGTATTTAGCAAAACACCATCCGCACCTAATTCCATTGCCAAGGCAGCATCGGCAGGAGAACCAATTCCTGCATCAACGATCACCGGAACGGTTGCTTGTTCAATAATAAAGCTTAAGTTGACAGGGTTTAAGATTCCCTGCCCGGAACCGATTGGTGATGCACCAGGCATGATCGCATGACAGCCAAGCTCCTGCAGCTTTCTTGCAAGGACCACATCGTCGGACGTATATGGAAGAACGATAAAACCTTCTTTTAGCAATTCTTCTGTTGCTTTTAACGTCTCAATTGGATCCGGCAGCAACGTTTTATCACAGCCGATTACTTCCACCTTAATCATATCGCAAAGACCTGTTGCTTTGGCGAGTTTGGCAATGCGGACTGCTTCTTCCGCTGTTTTTGCGCCTGCTGTATTTGGCAATAACGTGTATTGATTCGTATCAAGCTTTTCTAAAAAATTCGGCTGACTTTCCTCAAAAATATTCATTCTCCGAACTGCAAACGTTAAAATCTCTGCTTCAGATACTTCTACCGCCTGCTTCTGAATATCAAAATTCGGATACTTGCCTGTTCCTAACAACAATCTTGATTGAAATGCGAACGACCCTATTTTTAACATCTTAACCGCCTCCAACAAAATGAACAATTTCAATTTTATCCCGATCGGATAATCGGGTTTCTTGATGCTCATCTTTATTTAAAATATTTCCGTTGACCTCGACGACAACGACTTTGTTTTGGACATTGTAGAATTCGAGCAAGTCAGCGACAAAAACAATTTGCTCAGGCAATTGAACCTGCTCCCCATTCAATGTAACTCCCAATCCTCCACACCTCCTAGTAGGCCATCTCCCTGCTGCGATCGATACGAAAAGCAGAGAGAAGCTGGCGATCATGATCTTGCAAACTGTCATTTAGCAGCTGAGCGACTAAGACTCCTGTAAGCGGACTGAGTAAAATTCCATTGCGGAAATGTCCGGCAGCGATAAATAAGCCGTTAAGATCAGGATGTTCATCTATGTATGGAATCCCATCAGCGGTCTGCGGCCTGATACCCGACCACACCCGCTCCCATTTTGCCTTATGTAAGTTCGGGACGATCTTCATCGCTCTATCGATTAATGTTGCGATTCCACCGGCAGTGACATTGTTTTCAAACGTATTTTCAACCACCGTCGCACCAATGTAGATTTCACCATTTCTCTTCGGAACAAAATAACAGCGTTTGTCGGAAAAAATGGTTGTATTGATCAATGGTTTTTCAGGCTTGACGGAAAAACATTCTCCCTTTACAGGATAAACGGGAAGATCTATTCCGGTTTCACGCATTAGCTTAGCTGCCCATGCACCTGCAGCGACAATGACCTGCTCACAATAGATTTCCCCAGTAGAAGTATGAACCCCTGTAACCCGGCCATTTTCATCGATAAACGCATGAACCGCAGTATTTTCACGGATTTCCGCACCAAAATGGACTGCTGCTTTGGCAAAGGCAAGCGCTAACTTTGTAGGCTGGACATGTCCATCATTTGGAAGATACATCGCACCAGCAACAGTTGGAGCTAAATTTGGCTCCATTTGCAGCAACTCATTTGAATCAAGCCACTGAATGCTAGAATCCCAGCTTCGTTGAAAAACAACTTGATTTTTTAAATTAACAGCCATATCTTCGGTTTCCGCAATTTTCAGCATCCCTTTATTGACAAACTCAATATCAATCCCGGTATACTCCAATAATTCACTTGCAATGGCTGGAAACATGGACTGACTTTTCAATGCAAGCTGAAAAAACGGCCCGTCATGCTCAATTTCTGCTTGAGCGGCGAGCATGCCAGCCGCAGCGCTTGAAGCCTGGCAGGCTAATGATGATTTCTCAAGAATGACAACCTTTTTCCCTGTTTTTGCAAGTTGATAGGCGATTGTGGAGCCGATAATCCCTCCGCCGACAATCGCAACGTCAAAAACCTTTCCCACTTTCTACATCTCCATTTTCAATGACATTTTTGTAGGCTTTAACAGCCGCTTGGGGGTCATGGGCATCGAAAATTCCCGACATAACCGCAATGCCTTTTGCCCCCGCTTGAATGACTTGTTTCGCATTTTCAGGAAGGATACCGCCAATTGCAATAACGGGAACCGTCAGAAATTCAGTTATTTTTTTTAACTCCTCTAACCCTTTTGGCTTTAAGCCGGTTTTGGAATTAGTAAAAAAAATATGTCCATAAACTACATAATCGGTCCGGTTTTGTTGCGCACGTACTCCCTCTTCAAATGAATGAATGGAACAGCCAACCGCTAGATGAGGAAATTTTGCCTTGACAACCGCTACATCCAAACTGTGCCAAGCTAAGTGAACAGCGGCCGCGCCTGTTACGAATGCTACATCGACCCGGTCGTTTATAACCATTTTCGACATAGGCACATTGCCTTTCGTTAATAGGTTCATTGTTTGATATAAATCCCGAGCCGTTTTTTGTTTTTCGCGCAGATGGATTTTCGCAACATATGGATGAATTTCTGCTACTATTTCAACTAGCTGTTCGAGCGGCATTTTCCCGTTTGAAACAACATGAAGTTCTTTTTCTCCCTGTTTGATTCATGATCACCTCTTGGTAAACTCGCTGACGAATCCTTTTAAAAGCAAAAAACCACTTCTTTCGATAGAGAAGAAGTGGTTAGAGCGAATACGATCAGTGCCCAATAAAAATTTGTTTCCCACTTCCCTACGCTGGTACAATCCAGGTCAGGTTCTTAGAGTCCCGAAGTTGCACTTCAATCTCAGCCCTTTAAAAGGGCACCCCTAGCGGTTTCATTCATTTATTCAATTGTTCCTTCCTCTTTTATACTAGCACCATGAAATAAATTGTCAATAAAAAGCAATAGAAATTTTCAAAAATTTGTGCAATGGTTCTCGATTGAGTTGATCAGTCAATCATTTTAATTTCCAGTCATCCATTGTTTCCCAATGTTTGCCTGAACTCATCAAAGTAGTTGACGGCATTCGGGTTGGCCAATGAGCCAAGGTTAACTGCTTTTTCGATAGGGGCGCCCATTAAGATTTTTTTGATCGGGACTTCTAGCTTTTTACCGCTTAATGTTTTCGGAAGCTCCGATACTTGGAAAATATCATTTGGAACATGGCGTGGCGAAGAATTTTGCCGTATGGCATCGTTGATTCTTTTTTTCACGTCTTCCGAGAGCTGGGCACCCTCTTTTAAAACAACAAACAGCGGCATGTACGATGGACCATTTGGAAGAGGGATCTCAACAACAAGGCTATCGAGCACTTCAGAGATGTTTTCAAGGGAACTGTAAATTTCACTCGTACCCATGCGGATCCCGCCACGGTTAATCGTGGCATCCGACCTGCCATAAATAATGGCACTTCCTCTTGAGGTGATTTTTAGAAAATCCCCATGCCGCCAAATTCCGGGATACACATCAAAATAACTTGCTTTGTAACGCTCGTTGTTTTCATCATTCCAAAAATAGATTGGCATGGAGGGCATTGGCTCGGTAATCACCAGCTCACCAACCTCGTCTATTTGTTCCATCCCATCATCGGAAAACGCTTTTACCGCTGCACCAAGCGCTCTTGCCTGCAGTTCACCAGCATGGACAGGTAAAAGTGGTGAACCTCCGACAAATGCTGTACAAAGATCGGTTCCGCCGCTTGTTGAAAAAAGCCAAATATCGTCGTTCACCTGGTTGTACACCCACTCAAAACCGCTTGCGGGAAGCGGTGAACCTGTTGAGCCAAGACTTTTTAAATAGGAAAGATCATACTTCTCTTTTGGCTTTACACCTACCTTCATACAGGACATAAGATAACTTGCACTCGTCCCGAATACCGTCATTTTTGTATTTTCGGCAAATTTCCACAATGTCTCATGGTTTGGATAGCCGGGATTTCCATCATAGAGCAATACCGTAGAGCCAGATAATAAAGCGCTTACAACTACATTCCACATCATCCATCCGGTAGTGGTATACCAGAAAAAGCGATCGTCCTCCTTTAAATCATTTTGCAAGGCTCCCAATTTTAATTGTTCAAGCAAAATCCCCCCATGACTTTGAACAATTGCTTTCGGCTTTCCAGTTGTTCCTGAAGAATACAAGATCCAAAGTGGATGTTCAAAGGGTACGGGCTCAAAAGCAAGGGAAGCATCTCTGTGTCTTTCAATTAGTTCGCTCCACAAAACGGCTTTTTCAAGCCCGTCAAGTGAAGGCTGCTCTTGGAGATATGGTATGACAATCGTTGCTTCCAAAGTTGAAAGTTCGGCTTGAATCTGTTTTACAATTTCAATCCTGTCAAAATCTTTTCCTCCATAGCGATAGCCGTCCACTACAATTAAAATTTTCGGTTCAATTTGCTTGAATCGCTCGATGACACTCATCAAGCCAAATTCAGGAGCGCAGCTTGACCAGACGGCACCAATACTTGCACAGGCCAAAAAGGCTGTTAACGTTTCGTGAATATTCGATGCATAGGCGACAACACGATCACCGCGCTTCACTCCTGCTGATCGCAAATATTGAGCAATCGCTGCGGTATTTTTCATCAATTCACTCCAATCCAGTTCCCCTTGTGGGCGGATTTCCGACTGGTAGATCACTGCCGGTTTTCCTGCTTGTTCATGACGAAAAATATGCTCAGCATAATTTAATGAAGCACCTTTAAACCATTGTGCTCCCGGCATCGTACGGCTGCTTAGAACGTTCTTGTATGGCGTATGTGCCTTGATATCAAAAAATTGGCAAACAGCTGACCAAAATCCTTCAATATCGGAAACAGACCATTTCCACAATTCATCATACGTGTCAAAATGGAGCCCGCGCGCCTCTATCAACCAGTTCATAAACTTTGTCATATTGGCATTTTCTTGGAATTTCTTTGATGGCTGCCATAACCATTTTCCTTCCATCCTTTCTGCCGTCATCTCCTCCATCCCCTTTTCGCTTTCATGGAAAAACATCTATAATTAACATATACGAGTTGTAATCCGTAATTTCCTGTTTTTTATAAAAGAATGTGGGAATCCTCATCAATATTTTTTATTTTTCCAATCAATTATTAATGAAACAAATACAACAACGTTATAAAATAAAACTATAAGAGGTTACAATATGTATGAAGTACTAGTAGATATTCGTTATAATGAATTTATAAATACACCCGCACTTTTTTTTGCATAGAAAAATGAAGTGGAATTGTTATAGATGAAAAATGCATTCAAGAGGGGATTTGCAGATGAACAAAAGAAAAAAATATCGTTTTTTTCAAAGAATTGGAAGGGCTTTTAAATTAAACTTTATTAAGCTGCTCCGTTCCCCGGGTGGTGCCAAAAAGGTATCGCTTGGTTTCGCCTTAGGGTTTGGGCTAGAGATGTTGGTGATTTCGACAGCATCGCTTGTCTATATTATCTTTATTCCGATTGTCCGGCTTGCAAAGGGTTCACTGCCTGCGGCGATTATTGGCAATGTCATCGGCAAACTTACCTTTCTGCCTGTTATTCTTTTGCCGATTGCAAAAGCAATTGGCAAAGCCATTTACCCGATCAATGTGAAAATAAACAGTCAAGGGTCATCCTTCTCATTCCAAAAATTACTGCAAGGTGATTTGGGCACCCTTAGCAGTCTTCTGCACGGCAGCATTAATGTTTTAATTGGCATGTCCATTCTCGGTACCATTCTTGGGTTTATTTCCTACTTCATTGTTCATTATTTTTACGAAAAAGAAAAAGCAAAACGGATGAAAAAAAATCGCGAAAAGCACGCAATCAAAGGAAATTCAGCTAATAAGAATTTTGTATAAGAAAAACCGGGCAAAAACCGAGGGCACTGAAAAAGTCCACCTAATTAATGGAAAAAAGGTATGATGTTTTGTTTTATACTTTAAATTGCCGAGAAAGGATATTTTTCTCGGCAATTTTTTTCATTTATACACGCAGCTAAAGGGCCTGTTGATTTCCGCTCCAGGCGGCTTCGCTTTCCGCGGGGTGGGCGGTGAGCCTCCTCGGCGTAAACGCCTGCGGGGTCTCACCTGTCCCACTGCTCCCGCAGGAGTCTTCGCCGCCTTCCGCTCCAATCAACAGGGTTCTTTTAACCAGTTTTAAAAGGTATAATTCCTCATTTTTTAAGAGGATTATACCTTTTTTGCTGTATACTTAAAGTATCAATTTCAAACGGGTGGTTACTATGATTCAAAATCAACAGGCAATGCTTTTTAGTCCATATGGCTATTTATGATTTAGTTGTTCCGAAGGATAATCTGTTACGTAGAATTAATGACTTGGTGGACTTTTCTTTTGTATACGATGAACTTAAAGATAAGTATTGCCACAATAATGGACGAAATTCTATCGACCCTATTCGCATGTTCAAATATTTATTTCTGAAGACACTCTTTGACCTGTCTGATGTCGATATTGTTGAGCGTTCTAAATACGACATGTCTATCAAATGCCTTCTTAATATGGCTCCGGAAGAGCCCGTAATTGATCCAAGCTCTTTAACCAAGTTTCGAAAACTTCGTTTAAAAGATGTAAACCTTTTGGATCTATTAATCAATAAAACCGTTGAAATTGCCATTGAAAAGGAAATCATCCAAAGTAAATCCATTATCGTAGATGCCACCCATACGAAAGCACGCTACAATCAAATGTCACCAAAAGAAATACTGATGGACCGTTCTAAAAAGCTGAGAAAAGCTATTTATCAGATTGATGAATCTATGAAAGATAAGTTCCCAGTTAAAAATACAACCGATGTTTTGGAAGATGAAATCGATTATTGCCAGAAACTCATTGATGTGATTGAAAAGGAAGAAACTCTTATTCAATATCCGAAAGTAAAGGAACAGTTAAACCTTCTAAAAGAAACTGTTACTGACGATATCGAACATTTGCAGAGCTCAGAAGATAAGGATGCAAAAGTGGGTCATAAAACTGCCGATTCATCATTTTTTGGATATAAGACCCACATTGCAATGAGTGAAGAAAGAATTAATACAGCCGCAACAGTTACCACAGGAGAAAAAAATGACGGAAAGCAATTAGAAACACTGATTGAAAAAAGCATCGAAGCTGGGGTGGAAGTTGAAACTGTAATTGGTGATGCTGCCTATTCTGAGAAAGGGAATATCGAATATACAAAAGAGAATGAAATCAAATTAGTAGCTAAATTAAATCCAGTGGTTACACAAGGGAATCGAAAAAAGGAAGATGAATTTGAATTTAATAAAGATGCGGGTATGTATGTTTAGAAGGCTGGTCATATGGCGATAAGAAAAGCTCGTCAAGGAAAAAAGGGTGTTGCTAAAAATCAAGTTGATACATACTACTTTGATACAGATAAATGCCAACACTGCCCTTTTAAAGATGGATGCTATAAAGAAGGAGCTAAAAGCAAAAGTTATTCTGTAAGCATCAAATCAAATGTTCATACAGAACAGATAAAATTTCAAGAAAGCGACTATTTTAAAGAAAAATCAAAAGAGCGATATAAAATAGAGGCTAAAAATAGTGAATTAAAACACAGACACGGGTATAATGTTGCAAAATCCTCGGGTCTATTAGGTATGCAATTACAAGGTGCAATGGCTATATTTACAGTAAATCTCAAAAGAATATTGAAACTAATAGATCAAAAATAGAGGAAAAATTGCCTCAAAGAATAAAAAAGGCGACTTAAAATTCAC
>JAKACS010000131.1 GCA_021821235.1 Bacillota bacterium | reverse complement strand
AATCAGAACAAATGTTCCGTGTCTTTATTTTACCACAATCACCAGCGGCGTCTATGCTTTATTTTAGCGTTTAATTTTGATTTGGCAAATGCATTTTGATGAAACAACAAGATTTGGACATAAAGGGACTTACTAAAAAAAGAAAAATGAGGACGATTATGACCTCATTTTTCAACAGTTACTGCATGTTCATTTTATCGTTGTTTTTTAGCTTTTCGACAATAATACGGTTATTTCATTAAAGCATGCTCAATTTTTATACAACGATTCATGACGACTGTATAGCCTTTTTCTTTTAACAAGGTATATGTTTCCTCGTTCGACAAGCCCAATTGCGCCCAAAAAACGTCTGCATCAATCTCTAGGAATTCCTTCGCAATCTCCGGCAAGTGTTCGGAACGACGAAATACATCGACTATATCCACGTGGCCTTCAATTGCTTTTAAAGAAGGAACTGCTTTTACTCCTAGCACTTCTTGAATTCCAGGATTTACGGGAATAATTTCATAGCCGGCTTTTTGCAGCGCCTCTGCCACTTCATAGGAGTCTTTTTCCGGTTTATCGCTCAAACCAACAATTGCAATTCGCTTTGCCTTTTTTAAAATTACCGCAATTTCTTCTCTGGAAGGGTTTTCAATTACCATGTCAAACGCTCCTTCATTTCCATTTTTTTCGCCTATCAATATTGTATTGTACTAAAAAAAATAATATTTTGTCTATTTAAGCTGTTTCTAGATAATAGGGGTTGATTGTAAAAGAGTGGTGGCGTTTTTGCAAATCCGTGTTAAAATAAAGTAACTGGATCAATAGGAGTGTAGGTGATATCGTTAATGGCAGCAATCATTGCATTAGTGATCCTTGCTTATTTGCTTGGATCGATTCCGTCCGGCCTAATTGTCGGCAAACTTTTTTATAAAACGGATATTCGCGAACATGGCAGCGGAAATTTGGGGGGAACCAATACATTTCGAACTCTTGGGGTAAAAGCCGGAATGACGGTGACACTTGCCGATATCTTAAAGGGTACGCTCGCAGCGTCGCTTCTCATCTTATTTCATGCAAACATTAGTCCGCTGCTTGTAGGCGTTTTTGCCGTGATCGGCCATATGTACCCCATTTTTGCTGGATTCCGCGGCGGAAAAGCGGTAGCCACTTCAGGAGGAGTACTGCTTTTTTATACTCCGTTTTTATTTTTATTTGTTGTACTCATCTTTTTCGTTAGCTTATATTTAACAAAATATGTTTCATTATCATCTATGCTTGCAGGAATTGCTGCAATTGTGTATTCAATTGCCTCAGGTTTGTTCCGCGGCTGGGACATCCCCTTAATTATTGTCGTTCTTTTGCTGACCTCATTCGTTTTTTATCGGCATCGCGCCAATATTAAGCGGATTATCAACAAAACAGAACCAAAAATCAAGTGGCTTTAGAGGAACGTTCTTTTCGTTTTTCTAAAGCTTTTTTCAATTGTCAAAGCATACTGGTGATGATCAAATTTGTGCACAATGATTGTTGCTGTTTCGCCATTTTGCTATGATAGGGTTGTAAAAAATTTAATCTTTTACGAAATTTGTAGAAATTTCTTTCTTCCCGCCGCATATAAATAGAACAGCAGTGGATATCAGTCTGTAATAGATAAAAACAAATGGCGGTCGATCGGTGCGTTTTCAAAGATTAAACACGTGGAGCGGCACGATTGCCAGATTAGTAAAAAAGGATGATCCTATATATGAATCTTGATCGGTTTAATGTAAACAACGTCCCTTTTCCTTACTTTATTTTGGATCAGCAGCTAAAGGTAGTGAAGAAATCCCAGTTGGCCGAGCGGAACTTACCGCATACAGATTTTTTGCAGAATTAATTGATTATCAGTACCAGAAAGATACCATTTCTTTCTTAAAAAATAACATCAATCTGGAATTTATCGAAGTTCCTATGAACGGAAATGCGAATAAACAATTTTACCAGATTTTTAAATCAGTTGATGAGGAATTAAACGTTCACGTGTTTTGTATACCAATTAAAACGGAGCTAGCAAATATGAAAGAAATGATCGGCCGGGTAGAGCGGAAACTATTTCTTTTTAATCAGGACTTAAGTGAAAAAAGGGATTATTTAGAGAAAACGGTTGAAGAAATGAAAGATGCCGCAAAGGCAGTTGATCATCACCATAATATTGAAAAATTAGCTGCGGGAATCGCCCACGAGATACGCAATCCGCTCACAACCGTAAAAGGCTTTTTGCAATTGTTAAGGCCGTACCTAAAGGAATTGGGAAAGGAACAGTATGCAGAAGTGGCGCTTGAAGAAATCAATCGAGCAAACGATATTATCTATGAATTTTTAAATGCAGCCAAACCTCAGGCTGTAGACAACCAAGAGGTGTCCGTAAATAAAATTGTCCATGACATCGTCATTCTTTATGAGAGTGAAGCTATTCTTCGGAACATTGAAATCCAGTCATCGTTGTCTTCAATTGATGTTTCGATCCAAATTTCTTCGAAGCAATTAAAACAAGTTTTAATCAATATTTTAAAAAATGCAATGGAAGCCATCGACGAAAGCTATAATCAATCGCGGATGATCTCGATTTCGACAGAAGTAAATACAGAAAATGCGCTTATTCGCATTACGGATAGCGGTTGCGGAATGTCAACCGATGTCCTTAATAACCTATTTATTCCCTTTTACTCAACAAAAGAAAAAGGGACGGGAATTGGACTTAGTATGTGCAAAAAAATCATTGAGGAAAACGGCGGCTCGATTCATGTGGAGAGTGTGATGCAAAAAGGGACGACATTTACGATTGCGTTTCCGGTTCAAACCTTTATTCACCCTGTCAATCATTTTTCACGCCGATAATATGTTTTTTAAATCGCAGTGGAGAAGGATCATCTACTACATAGGAAGCATCAAAAATAAGGTTGCAATCTCCAGTGTGTTAAAGATATGATTGTCAACCCATTGTGGTAAACTAAAATTGGCCACTCTGATTTACGGCCATACCACAGCCAGAATGATGAGAGGAGTTTTCGTTTGAACATTCAAATTCAACACAAAGCAGCAGCATGGTATAAAAATGAACTCGATTTGGCAGAAGGACAATTTGTTCGATTTTTTGCCCGTTACGGCGGCGCCAGCACGATTCAAAGCGGCTTTTCTCTCGGTATCTCCACAGAAGAACCTGTTGATATGGGGGCGTTAACGGAACAAGACGGCATTTCATTTTACATAGAGGAAAAAGATTTATGGTATTTTGACGGCCATAATCTCCTGATTGAGTGGAACGGGGATCGGAATGAACCTGTGTTTCGCTTTACAAAAACAGAAGATCAGTAATTTTTCGGTTCCACGCATTAAAAGACACGCACAACCATTTAAGGAGTGCGTGTTTTTAAGAATTGGGTCTCAAAGAGTCATTCTTTCTGCAGAATTTCCGCCTGACGGTCACCGATGAGGTCAAAATGGGAATACCCGTCTGCACGGTGGTGAATCCCCTCAGGTTTTAGCCCATGGCTTCTTCCCCACTCTGCCAGTTTCTCAAGGTTATTTCAGCCAACTTTCGTCACCGTTTTTGCCCCCGGAAACCGATCGTCAAGCCAATAATGGTTTAAAAAGCAATCTCGCCGCTGTCAATTTTTTTCTTCCACCCTAAAAGGTCTTTTCTCTTAATGCCAAAAGCCAATTTTCTCACTCCTCTTGGCTGTTTTTCTTCACTTTTTCATAGGCTGCATGCCAGGCCGGGAGAATTCGTCGAAAAGCCACAGGCCGAAAGCTGTCTTTTTTCACACAGACATGCTCTGTAAACCCTGTTACGGCAAGCTCAGCCTGCGCAGTGAAAATTTCATAACCGTATTTGACACGGAAACCATCATAGGTCTCCACCCACGTCTTAACGGTTGCGGTTTCCCCAAAACGAACAGGTTTTTTATAAGACACTTGGATATCGATGACTGGCGAAAGAATTCCGTCCTTTTCCAGTTCTGCATAATTAAATCCAAGTTCTTCAATAAAAGCAGTTCTCCCCAATTCCATCCAAATTAAATAATTAGCGTGATACACAACTCCCATTTGGTCTGTTTCTGCGTAACGAACCGGAATCTCTGTTATAGCAACTAACATATATTCTCCTCTTTTCCTATTTTTCTAAATGCTTGACTAACATCCTTGTTTTCTAAGTACATGGCTTTTTCCACCAAATCTGTCCCCTCTGGTGTCTTCATTAACCGCATTGCTTGCGATTGAATCATTTCATCTGCCAAATTGGTTGCAAACCGGCCATTGCCTTCATACTTCTTTTCTATCAATAATTTCGTTAAGAGCAGTCTTGCTTCTTCTGTTAAAATGTATTGATACTGGTGGATGTACTTTTCGATAATCGCAACCAGCTCATCGCTGTTATAATCTGGAAAATAGAAAAATTTCTTGAATCTTGAATGCAAGCCGGGATTGCTACTTAGCAATTCTTCCATTTGATGTGGGTAACCGGCAAGAATAACAACCAAGTTTTCATTGTGTTTTGTCATCTCATCCACAAGGGTATCAATGACTTCTTTGCCGAAATCTCCACTCGTTTGTCCCAATAGTGAATAGGCCTCATCGATGAATAAGACGCCGCCTAGGGCTTCCCGAATCTTTTTTTTTCGTTTTTCCGGCCGTCTGTCCGACAAATCCGGCAACAAAATCGGCTCTGCTTGTTACAATAAGGTGCCCTCGCTTTAAAATCCCACATTCTTGCAATAGTTCGGCATAAATTTTTGCCATGGTTGTTTTGCCCGTTCCTGGATTTCCGGTAAAAACTGAATGAAGTTGGATGGGAACGATCGGGAGCCCCTTGCTTCTACGAAACTGCTGCATTTTCACAAACGAAACAAAGGACAGGATCTCTTCTTTCAATAAATGAAGGCCTACCAGCTGATTTAATTTATCCTCCGGAGACACTGTTTTGCTCGCTATTTCCGTGGCAAAATCATCTTTGTCGAGCACGGTTAACTGCAATACATCTTTCGTATCGCTTTTCATTTCAGATCCTTTTTTGAAAATAGCTTCTAGCACAAGATTTTTAACCGTTCTGGCATTGCCGAAAGTGTCGTCGACCCGCTCGCGCTCGAGCCGATAGACAAGCTCCTTTTTTGCATCCTCCGTAAGAATATAGTCATTTTCAGCAGCAATTTTCTCAGCAATCTCCATTAATTCGCTATTTGTGTAATTTTGCAGCTGAATGAAATTTGATTGCGGGAAGCGGCTGCGCAATCCTGGATTCGCATTTAAAAATGCCCGTATTTCTTCAGGATAGCCCGCAAGAATGACAGCAAAACGCCCGCTATACTCACTCTTTGTCATTAAAGACACAAGGGTATCAATAGCTGTTTGTCCGTAATCGTTGCCTGATTGGCCTTCGCGTTTTAAACTGTATGCTTCATCAATAAACAACACACCGCCGATTGCCCGCTCAACAATGGCTCGAACATTTTCCTCAGTTTGGCCGACAAACGCACCTACTAGCTGTGAACGATCTGCTTCGATTACTTCTTCGCGCGGCAGGACACCCAGTTCATGGTAAATCTTTGCTAAAAGGCGAGCCAATGTTGTTTTGCCTGTACCCGGGTTACCAGTTAAAATCATGTTTAGGCCCAGCTCGTCTTTTACTTGAAATCCGAGCTCTTTTCGCTGCTTTTGATATTTTAAAAAACGGTAAAAATCATTTACCCGTTTTTTAATGAATTCCATTCCAACCATTTCGTTCAACTGTTCCAATGCTTTCTTTCCTACAATTATATTTGCTTCCTCTGCGGAAAAAAGGTTTTGCCACTTACTTTTCAACTCATTTACTTGTTCAAGATGTGTTTTAATATCTTGAAAATACGCAGTGTTATAAAATACGCCGGATATGGATTGCTCATACGCTTCTGTTGCACTTAGCAGTTCGCTTACTTTCTGGACAGCGTCTGTAAGCAGATGATACAGTTGCACATAGGTATTTTCAATTGGATCTTTCCAGTCGGCAACAGCTGTCGTTTTTTTCTTGAGTGCTGCCAAATGATCCTCGGATCTCTCCAGAAAGCTACGGCATATTTGAATATATTCTTCGGCCATTTTCTTTTTTGCTGTCCGATTATCCGATTCCCTTATTGGCGGAAAAACGAGCATGTCCACAAGGTTTTTTTCCTTTTTCCATTCATGTTGTGATAAAAATTGCAATGCCTGTTGATTGTTTGGTGCCAATTCGGCTGCTCTTTCCATCCAGGCAACCGCGAGGGAATCGCGTTTGCCGCTTCCAATTCTTGATAATGCTGCAATTGTCAGCAGTTTGGATTGCTTAAGAGCATCCTTTTTTACCGTGCTTAAATATGTAAACAAGCTGCTTTCATTTTTGATTTTTCCATCAATGGCTAGTTCTTCTTCCCATTGTTCCAGCTGCTGTTCAAATTCCTGTGGTGTTTGTCTTTGTTGGTTCACCGTTCATCACTTCTTCATCAAAATTTCCCCCTCTATCTTACCATAGGAGCAAACAAATAATGAAATAGTAAAATCAAAAGACCAGTCTTCCATTTGTGCTGGAAAACTGGTCTTTAATTTAGTTTATTCGTATTGATTGTTTCCGTTGGCTTCGTCCTTTGCTTCAGAGCGCATCGCTTTAATACTTTCCCGGCGGCGTTCGTTCTTGGCCGCAATTTGCTGACGCTGCTCAGTACTATCGGTGAACTGCATGGATTCCTCGGCTTCTTCGATATTCTCGATCGTATTGTGAATCATTTCTTGGAGTTTTTCGACATTATCACTTCGATCATCTGGATTTGGCTTTTGGCGATTATCCATCAAAATCCCTTCTTTCGATTGTATTGGTACAAAAATAGTTTGTATCCGACCCGGCAAAAATATCATTAGAAAAAAGTGGTTTTTGATTAAAAAGCGAGACAACCAAAAGACCCACAGCTACAGCGACGGGTCTTTTGGGCTTGATTATTCACCTTTCGTCTGGATAACTTGAGCGTGCTTTCCAGATGTATCCTGCATCTTTTTTCCATTGTTTCCGCTAAATCCTCTTGGCTGGGTGCCAAGATGACTCGGTACGAAGTGCTTGGAATCTTTCTTCGGATTGCTCATTCCCATCCCTCCTCTTTTTGTAGTGTGTGCAAAAAAAGGTGGGACATGAATGGTAATCAATGTGATTATTCTGCTTTTCCCAAACGTTTTTCTTCCAACCGCTGTTCAATCTTTTCCATTGCGGCACGATCTTTCATAAGCTGTAATTTATTTTCTGTTACTAGTTCTGCAAATGAACGTTTTCTAGGTTTTCTCATCTGAATATCACCTTCCTTACTACCTATTGTAACAGTTATTATGCCCGGTAGCGCTTGCAATTATTACAACTTTTTGAAAATTAATAGTGTTTCTATATTCTTAAAGTAAAAAACATTATCATTTTAATTTGCTTGTTCCTTTACTATCGTTTTTTTTGTCCATAAAAAAAACAGGCTGATTAAACTCAGCCTGTTGGAAGTTCTAGCGCCAGCCTTTGTTAAAAAGAGCTTTGAGCGCCATATATAAAATGACAAAGGAAAAAATGACAATGGCGAGAATGCCAACAATTTGGAAAAATGGCTGTAAGTCCGAAACAAATGACACTGCCGGTAGTTTGAGTAAAGAAAAACCAGCAAAAATAGCCGCAAGAAATAAGAAAACAAGCGAATTCATTTTCGTATCCCTCCTTTGGGATAGTATATGTGAACTATCCACGATAGGTATAGGGAAATTGACCAAAAACTTTAAAAATCGCCATGTTCAATAGAACATGGCGAAAAACAACATTTATTAAGC
>JAKACS010000130.1 GCA_021821235.1 Bacillota bacterium | reverse complement strand
GATATCATTTCCGCCGATAGTTACGATCACCATATCGGCCTTTTGAAGTGCCTCTGTTAATGGGGGGGACTGCAGCCGTTTTAACAGGTCTGTTGTCTGATTCCCTTCTACACCATAATTGTAAAAATCAGCTTTCGTTACCCCTTTATCTTTTTCAAGCATCTTTTTTAAGTAGGGCAAATACCCGCCTCGATTTGTACTATCGCCAATCCCCTCTGTCAGGGAGTCTCCAACAGACACAACCGTTAACTTTCTTGGAAAAAAATCAGCTGGTATCGGTCGGTACTCTTTGGCTGCAGCTTTCTTTTCCGCATGCAACAGAAGCGAGCCAGCTTGACTGCATGAGCTTAAAAGGAACGTCAGAGCAATTAGAAGGGTGAATGTCTTTTTCATCTTATCACCTACCCTCTAAACTACTGTTATTATAACACGAGAAAATTGATTCAAAACAGTTCATTCCACGAAAAAAAAGAGCATCGAATCTCGAAGCTCTTTTGCATTAAGCATTATTTTTTAATTTATCGGATTTATAGATTTCTTGATAATCAGGCCATTTTAAAACTCTTTTTAAATAATCTTTAAAAGAATACACTTTTTTTGTCTGCTTTTCCCCATAAATGGACGTGATAAACGTCTGTAAACGGACATGGATCATGAATTTATAAGGGTTATCTTCCTCCAATACAGGAATTTCCATAACTTTAACCTTCTGTCCAACAGCATTTTTGAACTCCAGGCTTTTAAACAACAAATTATCAATCCTCTTTTATACCCGTTTGATCTTATTATACATGAGATTAACCACGAATTGTGTCAAATTGCGCGGAGATTTTAAAAAAATTTCAGCACTATTTTTCTCAGTAATTTCTCCCGTTAATCCCAGTTGTATTTTTTCAAGTTTCCGTTTCCTTAACAAATTCGCGGTAACATTGGGCCTGTTAATCTTATCAGCATTCTCCTCGCACCAAGCGGCGTCTTAAGCAAAAGGCGGCCTTTTTGTTTGTCGATTACAGAGCCAATAACGGCTGCACTGTGCCCTTCGGGAAATCGCTTCAAGATTTCCAAGACTTTCTCCTTTTCTGAGTCTGCAACAATCAAAATAACCTTTCCTTCATTTGCCAAATAAAGGGGATCAAAACCTAGAAGATCACTTGCCCCTTGAACTTCCTTTCGAACAGGTATCGACAATTCTTTAAGTTGCAATGTTAACTGAAAATCTTCAGCAATCTCCACGAGTGTTGTTGCAAGACCGCCCCTGGTCGGATCACGCATGATCCTTACCCCATTCGTTTGCGATAAAACTTCCCCAATCATCCCGTTTAACGAAGCACAGTCACTGTTAATTGGAGCCGCAATTCCCAACTCTCCCCGTGCCGCTAAAACAGCAATGCCGTGATCGCCAATTGTGCCTGAAACAATGATTGCGTCTCCTTCGGAAAATGCGAAACTGCAGCCCCTATGCGGTTCATACACTCCGATACCTGTTGTATTGATGTATAGTCCATCGGCACTGCCTCTTTCCACAACCTTTGTGTCTCCGGCAACAATCGCAACCCCAGTTTTTTTAGCTTCCATGGCCATGTCATCAACAACTCGCTTTAAATCGGCGACCGAGAAGCCTTCCTCGATCACAAAGCCGCAAGTTAAATAGGTGGGAACAGCCCCGCTTACAGCCAAGTCATTTACCGTTCCAGCAACTGCTAATTTTCCAATGGATCCTCCTGGGAAAAAAATAGGTTTAATCACAAAGGAATCCGTTGTGACAGCAATTTTTCCGCCAGTAATCTTGAGTGTTGCTGCGTCAAGCATTGCTGTGTCTTTTTCACCGAAAGCTTCAATGAATAGATCACGGATCAGTCGATGGCTTAATTCCCCGCCATCCCCATGTGCCAAACTGATGAATTTTTCCATTAAAAACTCTCCCTCATATAGTGAAAATGAGCGGCACAGGATCCTTCTGCCGAAACCATGCATGGACCGACCGGTTTCATTGGGCTGCATGCTTTTGCAAACAGCGGGCACTCATCGGGCGAAATCAGCCCCCTGATCACTTCACCGCAGCGGCATTTTGTTTTCTTTGCTTCCCCAATTTCGATAACGAAGCGTTTTTTTGCATTGATTTGATCATATTCTTGCTTTAAATCCAAGCCGCTTCTAGGAATCATCCCAATCCCTCTCCATGCTTCATCGCTTGCTGTTAAGTATTGATTCATCCACTGGCGGATGACCGGATTCCCTATTTTTGTTACGGTGGAACGATAGTTATTCAAGATCGCCGGTTTTTCTTGAATTGTGAGATCAATTAGTTTATAAATTCCCGAGAGTAGCTCAGCTGTTTCAAAACCGGTAATTACCCCAGATATCCGATATTCATCCACTAAGTAATAATAGGAGTCTTCGCCCAATACAATGGATACATGACCTGGAAGGATAAAACCATCAAGGTTTACGTCTCCTGCCTCTAATAAATAGCGGAGAACCGGCTCAACAAGTTTTGTGGCCATCCAAATAGAAAAATTGCTGATTCCCCGCTGTAACGCTTCGCTTGCCATTAATGTGAAAATTGGAATGGTCGTTTCAAAACCAATCCCGAGAAAAATCACTTCTTTATCAGGGTTAGCCTCGGCAATCTGAATCGTATCTGTTGGGGAATAGACAACACGGATATCCTTTCCGGCAATTTTTGCATCCAAAAGTGTACGATTTGATCCTGGTACTCTCATCATATCACCGAATGTGCAAATAATCCGGTTTGCCCCATCCGCTAGTGCAATCATGGCATCAATCGATTTTTGATCGGTTACACAGACTGGGCAGCCCGGTCCCGAAATCAACTTCACATCTTCTTTTAACCGTTGTTTCACCCCTGTTTTTGCAAGAGCCATTGTGTGTGAACCGCACACTTCCATAAATGCCGGCTTGCGTCCAAACTTGCGGTGAAATTCTTTTGCTTTAGCAATGACAGCATCAACTAGCGGCAGGCATAGTTCAGGGTTATTAGACTGGTTCAGAATTTCGAGCATCAATCAGCCTCCTCCATTCTGCCACACTTTGCTTCGCATATTCTTCGTCCACAATACTCATTGCCTGCCCCGCATGAACCACAACATAATCACCCAGTTGTACTTCTGGGACAAAAATGATGCCAACAGTTGTTTGCGATCCCATCACATCTACAACTGCGGAATACTCGAATCGTTCAACTACTTTTCCTGGTACGCCAACACACATTGATTTATTCTCCTCCTTGCTGCAGCAACCACTAACTGCCCATAAGATAGCCCGCCATCATTGCACGGCACTTTTTCAGGAAAAAATACGATAAGCGATCGTTTGTTTAATTCTTCTGCCAATCTTTTTCGCAAATAGCGATTATGATTGCTGCCACCCGATAAAACAATGTTTTTTGTTGTTTTCGGACTTTTTCCTTGCAAAATTCCTATTGCACTTACAATGGCTTGAACGACCGTTTCGTGGAATCTGCTGCTAATAATTCGAACATCAACCCCTGCTAACACATCGGCGGCAATTTCTTTCAACATTGCAGAAAACGTTATCGTCAGACACTCATTGGAATTATCGAACGCAAACGAATAGGGAAGCCACTCTTGATGCATATCAGCCAGTTCTGCCAAGCGGATAGCCGCTTCGCCATCATAGCTTGCTATTTTCGTTATCCCGCAAAGCGCACTAACCGCATCAAACAGCCTGCCGCAAGTGCCCGCTTCAATAATATTGATCTTTCGGTCAATCATATTTCGCAAAATATCAATCTCATCGGTTTTATCAGGAAAAATCGAGTTTGCTAAAGCCGCCCCCTCTTCCCCATGTAAAGAAATTAGCATTGCAGCTGCATTGCGCCACGGTTCCAGAATGCACTTTTCACCTCCAGGAAGTGGAGTATATTGTAAATGAGCGAGGCGATCAAACTGTACTGCATCACCATAATAGATTTCAAATCCCCATATGTTTCCGTCAAGCCCATAGCCAGTTCCGTCCAAAATAATGCCATACGCCTTGCCGATTATTTTGTGTTCTTCCATGCATGCTGCCATATGAGCGTGATGATGCTGCACTTCGATTTCTTCAGCAAACCTATATTCTTTTGCAATTGTATGTACCATATAGCCTGGATGGGCATCAACCACAGCCAAATTTTTCGGCGTGTCAATCCATTTGAAGAGATGCGCAAATTCTTGTTGAAAATGTTGGATTGTTTCGATATTTTCCAAATCACCAATATGGGGGCCGACAAAAATCTGCTGGTTTCTACCGATCGTGAATGTCGTTTTTTGCTGTCCACCAAATGCGACAATTCCCGAAACATCTAATTCCGTTACAAACGGATCTGGCACATACCCGCGTGACCTGCGAAGAAAATCAACTTTCCCATCGGTCAACTGAACAACAGAATCATCCAGCGGATGCAAAATTTCCCGGTTGTGAATCAATAAATAATCAGCGATTCCTTCCAGATAGGCTTGGGCTTTGTCATCCTGATATAAAATTGGCATTCCCGAAGGATTGGCACTTGTCATTACAAGGCAGGACAAACTTGGATCCTCAAACAGCAAATGATGCAGCGGGGCGTATGGCAACATCGTTCCGATCGTGCGCATGCCGGGTGCCACACTGGCGGCTAAAGTGTTATTTTTTGTTTTTGATAAAATTACGATTGGCGCTTCAGGACTGCGCAACAATTTTTCCTCTTCGTTACCAAGTTCAGCAAATCGGCGAACTGCTTCAATTGATGAAACCATTACCGCAAGCGGCCGTTGCGGCCGTTTTTTCCGTTCTCGCAGCAGTCTGACTGCCTGTTCATTCTGTGCATCACAGCACAGGTGATAGCCGCCAATTCCTTTAATGGCAATGATTTTCCCTTGTTTTAATCGTTTGATGGCTTGGATGATTGGTTGATCCTCATCTATGATTGTTCCATCAGAGTTCAACAGTTGAACTTTCGGTCCACAGGTTGGACAAGCAATCGGTTGTGCATGATGGCGGCGATTTTCTTGATCCTCGTATTCCTGCTTGCAATCCGGACACATCGGAAAACTTTTCATTGTTGTATACGGCCGGTCATATGGCAATTCTTCGATAATCGTATAACGCGGCCCGCATTGTGTACAATTGATAAACGGATAGTGGTAGCGAAAATTCATCGGATCATGCATTTCTTTTAGACATTCATCACAAACGGCGGAATCAATTGGAATGACTAACATTGACGTGCCACTGCGCTCACTTTCTATTATCGTAAAGTCCTGTTTATATTGTGGCACAACCGCTTCGACAACGATTGAATCGATTTTTGATAGTCTCGGTACCCTATTCGCTATCAAGGCCTGAAACCGCTGGAGTTTTTCAACATCACCTTCCAAATAAATTTTCACGCCATCCATATTGTTTTGAACTGTACCATTCAGATGCAATTCCTTGGCAAGCTGAAAGACAAGTGGCCGAAAGCCAACCCCTTGAACCCGACCGCTTACCGTCATTTTCACTGCTTTATGCATTTTTCATATGCTCCCTCAATCCAGGAAAACCACTCATGAAGTCCTTCCATTGTTCTGGCCGAGATGGGAATTAGCACTGATTCAGGATTGATTTCCGAAAGATCCTGACGTGCTTCAGCTACGTTAAAATCTAAATATGGATGCAAATCCATTTTATTGAGCAATACCAACTCGGTACGCATAAACATTTGCGGGTATTTTGAAATTTTATCGTTTCCTTCAGGTATGCTTAAGACAGCCACTTTATGATGCTGCCCCAAATCATAGCCAGATGGGCATACGAGATTTCCAACATTTTCAACAAATAGCAAATCAATTTCTTCTAAATCAAAATCTGCTAAACTTGCAGCTACCATTCTTGCATCTAGGTGGCAGCCCCCATACGTATTAATTTGCACTGCTTTAGCTCCCATTGTCCGTATCCGGTTGGCATCTTTCTCTGTTGCCAAATCTCCTTCGATTACCCCTATCTTGTATTTTCCGGATAATGCCCGGATCGTTTCTTCAAGCAATGTTGTCTTTCCAGCACCAGGGGAGCTCATTAGGTTAATTACAAGGGTATTTGTACTTTCAAAAAGATTTCGGTTGAACTCTGCCGCCTTGTTGTTATTCGTTAATACATCTGTTTTTAACGTTATTTTCATTTTGAATTGCTCCCTTCGTATGATAAGATCTGGAATGTTTCCCCTGTTAGAATTTTTCCGGAAGGAATCCTGCAGTTTGGACATAAGGCGATTTTTTGGTTTGGTCTGTATGTTTCGCCGCAAATCACACATTTTGCCCTTGCCATCTCAAAATGGATAATTAATTCTGCTGATTCTGTAAACAGGTGGGGGTTTTGCTCGCTAAAAACAGCAAACGCCATTTGTAATGCTTCAGGCAATGCATTTGCAAGCTCTCCAACGATTAACTCCACCCGGTTTAGTTTTTCAATCCCTTTATGTGTTGCATCTTCTTGCACGATTTGCAAGATATCTCCCATTAACGCCATTTCATGCATTGCAATCACCTAATTTGCTCGCGCTTTATTCCAACAAAAATGGTTTCGCCTTTTCTTTTTACAGGGAACATCTCCAGCTTCAGCTCCCCTTTACGGGTGATAAAACTGAATGTTTTTTCACAATTCAAACATTTACCACTTGAGTCTAGTGGAGTAATCGTAATAATATTCGAACATTCGGGGCAAATACCGCTTATTGCCTCCATGTTCGTTTCTTGATGCAAAAGAATAACCGGTTGTCCAGCAACAAATTTCATTTCCAAATTTTCTCTCTGCTCATCCATATTCACAATTGGAAACCAGCTAATTCCCAAAGCTCTGTCAGCAGCTCTTTCGATTTTTTCGAGATCCTCCTTAAAAAACGGTTCATATACTGATTTTACCGTTTGAAAAAAACCATCACGTATTTCCTTAAAAAATTCGATCCGGTTCATGATCCCATACTCCATTCCTTCACTTGATCCAGTACCGCTTGTGCCAATTCTGGCAATTTCTTTCGATTTATCTCCGAAAGTTCAACACCGAGTTCAAGGGATGTTGGCTGCATTCCGTACATCACAATTTTTTTGGGGTAACGATCGCGCATTTTGGCGGCCAATAATACTTCTTGAAAACCAAGCTGATGGATAGACATTTTAACTCCAAAATAGGCAGGGATGTCATTCCCGTATAGTGAAACAATCGTGCCACCTTTCTTTCCTGCATTGATGGCATCAATAATAATTAAATTCTCTGCATCTTCAACTGGTCCAAGCAGCCTCATTCCATCTGTAAGACCTTCAATCATTTCAACATTCCTATATTCTTTTAAAGCTTCTTGCAAAGTAGACAAAACGTGAATGCCAACACCCTCATCCGAAAAGAGGGTGTTGCCAATTCCTAAGATCGTAATTTTGCTAGTTTTCATCTTTGCCACCCACTACATTTTTTGGCTCTTGTTTATAGCCTGTAAACATTGAGGATATTGCTCCATTACGTTCAAGGTAATCATCACGACATGCCATATAAATATGGATGACGATAAACAGAATAAATCCCCATGCTGCTAAATGATGCCACGAACGAATCGAAAAGCTATCGCCAAAAATGAATGGCACCCATGCAAAAAGTTTGGACCAAAACGATTCTTGCTGCGGTTCAAAGTACATATAGAAACCGGTAAAAATCACGATCAGTGAGCCTAATCCCTGAACAATCCAATAGCTTAACTGTGCGAGCGGATTGTGCCCGGCGTAATGCGGCTTTTTGTTCTTTAAAAACAAATAAAATTTAATCGTTTCAAATGTTTCTCTCCAAAAAATCACTCGTAAG
>JAKACS010000129.1 GCA_021821235.1 Bacillota bacterium | reverse complement strand
CTTTTTTCCAATAAAAAAACTCTCGTCCCTTGTTATATAACAAGGGACGAGAGTTTTGATCCCGTGGTGCCTCCCTAGTTGAAAAGCAAACAAAAGCCAGCTTCTCCTCTTTTCCAGTTAACGCCTGCACGCGTTCATTCCTACTTGAAAATTTCTTTCAGAAAGAAACCTTCGGAGTGTTCATTCATTAAGCCGGCACGAGAATTGCTTTCAGCCTAGGGCAATTCCTCTCTAACTCATGCGGGATACCTTAATTACTATGCTCCATCATTGGTTTTAAAAAATATGATCATTTTAATTATATAATAATACGGAGCATTTTTTTGAATGTCAAGGCTATTTACGATCTCTCTAGATACTTTTTTAAGTTTTTTACATCTTTCAATGTCAGTCCAAATTCTGATGCCAGTTCAAACGTGCTTGAATTGTGCTCTTTTTCAATAAAATCATGAAAATCCACACCAAATATCCGGCTGCCCGCTGATTGAGTTGTCATGCCTTTTTCACTCGAGCGCATGTTCATCCACCTTTCATTTCTAAATCTTATACCGTTATTGTGGCCATGACAGACCAAAATCTTGCACACAAATTGAGCGATGTTAGGAAAACTGGCCCATTTTGCCAACAAAGGAATGATTTTCACCGCGTTTTGCGTTAAAATAAGGGCAAAAAGTGTTAAAGGAGATGCAGATGGGGAAAAAAGCAGGTATTTTGTTGTTAACAATTGCCTTGGCATTCAGTTCTTTCTATTCAAATGTTCTAGGCAAGGCGAAAGCAGCGGGAACAGTTACGATTGCGGCTGATTCTGTAAACGTTCGTGAAGGGCCAGGCTTGAGTTATCCGCTGATTACTCAATTAAAAAAAGGCGATAAGTATGCAATTGTTAAAGAAAGCAATGATTGGACACAAATCAAACTTTCAAACGGCCAAACAGGCTGGGTGGCGAATTGGCTCATTCGAAAAGCAAGCGGGAATCAAGTGACGGATGGGCAAGGCTCTATCGGGAATACGGCCGTCAGCAACACGGAAAATTTACGGGTGCGTTCTGGCCCGGGAACCAATTTTCAAATTATCGGTTACTTGACAAAAGGACAAGCGGTCAATGTTCTCGATAAAAATGAGAGCTGGATCAAGGTGTCATCCTCATTCGGAGATGGCTGGGTGGCGGCAGCTTTTCTAAATTTAAACAATGGTGAGAAAAGTCAAAGTAGTTCTGGAATCATAAATGGCGACAATGTAAATGCAAGAAGCGGTGGATCTGCTTCCGCTAAAATTCTTGGAAAGCTTGCTAAAGGAACAGCTATTGAGGTTATATCCCAAAAAGGCGATTGGCTAGAATTTCGGTTTGGAGGGCAAACCGCATGGGTCAATGCTCAATTTGTTGATTTGCAAGGAAAAACAAAGCAAAAAAACAATACTGCAAGTGGAATCATTGGAACCGTTACAGCCAATGGCTTACATATTCGCGACCAAGCTTCATTAAATGCAAACATAGTAGGAACCGTTAACAAAGGGCAGCGTTTTTCCATTCTGGCCGAAGTAAATAATTGGGCAAAAATTGAATATGCCTCCGGAAGCTATGGCTGGATATCAAGTTTATATCTTGATAAATCAGCTGAAAAAAATGCCGGAGCAACCGGCCAAACGGTAAAAGAATCGACCGTTACCATTTTGCAGGATGGAACAAACTTAAGAAAAAGCCCCAGTTTGCAAGCAGACGTAATCTACCGTGCAAATGAAGGAGATCAATTTGCGATTACGAAGGTCGAAAATAAATGGTATGAAGTAAAACGAAAAGATGGAACAAAAGCCTATGTGGCCGGATGGATTGTATCTGTAAACGGCTCAGCCCCCAAAATTGTGAGGCAAGGTGTTGAAAGCTATTTAAAAAACAAAACCATCGTTTTGGATCCAGGGCATGGGGGAGAGGACACAGGCACAACTGGCTCGGGCGGCTCCCTTGAAAAAAACTTAACATTGCGAACCGCGAACCTAGTCTTTGACAAATTAAAGGCAGCAGGCGCAAACGTGATCCTGACTCGTACTAGCGATGAGTATGTTTCGCTCCCTTCCCGGGTGAGCACGGCACGATTTCAGCAAGCAGATGCTTTTATCAGCCTTCATTATGACAGCAATTTAGACCGAAGTGTCCGTGGTGAAACAGGCTATTATTATTATAGCTACCAAAAACCGCTCGCAAAGGCTGTTTTGGCGGCTGTAAACGGGGAGACAGGGTTAAAAAACAGAGGCGTCCGTTTCGGTGATTTTCATGTCATTCGGGAAAATCCAAGTAGAGCAACATTGATCGAATTTGGTTATTTGAGCAATCCCGAAGAGGAATTAACACTTAATTCAAAATCATTTCAAGAAAACGCTGCAACCGGCGTATACAACGGACTCGCCCGCTACTTTAAAGAACAATAAAAAGCTAGGCTGAAATGCCTAGCTTTTTTCCTTGCTTTCGACGATTAAGGTGACAGGGCCATCATTCAATAAACTGACCTCCATCATCGCCCCAAAAACACCAGTCTCGACATGTACGCCTTTTTCCCGCAAAAGATCATTAAAGGCCTCATATATCGCCTCTGCCTGTTCCAATCTGGCTGCTTCCATAAAATTGGGTCTTCTTCCTTTTCGACAGTCGCCGTACAAAGTAAACTGGGAAATCGAAAGAATTTGGCCGCCAACATCAAGCAGAGAATGATTCATTTTTTCCGATGCATCCTCAAAAATTCGCAAATTAACAATTTTGTCGGCCAAATAGGCAGCATCTTCCTTTGTGTCCCTATGGGTAACACCAACCAGCAGCACAAGGCCGCTTGTAATTTCTCCCGTAATTTTCCCCGCGACTGTCACCTTTGCCTGTTTACTTCGTTGCACAACAACTCGCATCTTTCTTGCTCCTTATTAATTCATCACCCTGCGCACAGAGTAAATATCCGGGATTTGCTTGATCCGCTCAACCACTTTTTGCAAGTGGCTGACATTATGAATGGCAATGGACATATTGATCGTTGCCATTTTATTGCGATCCGATTTCCCCGAAACAGCTGAAATATTTGTCTTTGATTCATTGACTGCCTGCAGTACTTCATTAAGCAAACCACGGCGATCATAACCGTTAATTTCGATATCGACATTGTATTCCTTCCGGTCATTTAAGGAAGATTCCCACTGTACAGCAATGAGCCTTGTCTGCGCTTCATTTGTGTCAATGTTCGGACAATCAGCGCGGTGAACCGAGACGCCTCGGCCTTTTGTGATAAAACCAACAATCTCATCGCCGGGAACAGGATTGCAACACTTCGATAACCGGATAAGCAAATTGTCAATTCCGGAAACTTGGACCCCGGAGTCGCGCTTTTTCGATGGCGGAAAAGATTTTAATTCGCCGATTTTGTTGACAATCGTCGCCGACTCTTGGTCGCGCTTTTTGCGCCATTTTTCCGTTAACCGGTTGGCAACTTGCAGCGCAGTTACCCCGCTATAGCCAACTGCAGCAAACATATCCTCTTCATTCATAAAATTAAATTTTTCAGCAACTTTTTTCATATTTTCTGGTGTAAGAATCTCTTTTGTATCAAATTCCATTGCCCGAATTTCTTTTTCAACCAGTTCCCGGCCTTTTTCAATATTTTCTTCACGTCGCTGTTTTTTGAAAAACTGGCGAATTTTGTTTTTTGCTTGGGATGTCTGCGCAAGTTTCAGCCAATCTTGGCTTGGTCCATACGAATGTTTGGACGTCAAAATTTCAACAATATCCCCGGTCTTCAACTTATAATCAAGAGTAACCATCTTGCCGTTGACTTTAGCTCCAATTGTTTTGTTGCCAATTTCCGAATGGATGCGATAGGCAAAATCAATCGGAACCGAACCGGCAGGAAGCTCAATCACATCGCCTTTTGGGGTGAAAATAAATACCATATCGGAAAAAAGGTCGATTTTAAGTGATTCCATAAACTCTTCAGCATTGGCCGTTTCATTTTGGAACTCAAGGATTTCACGAAACCATGTCAATTTTTGTTCATAGGAAGAGCTTTCAGTCATGCTTTTCCCTTCTTTATAAGCCCAGTGGGCAGCAATCCCGAATTCAGCGATCCGGTGCATTTCAAATGTGCGAATCTGCACCTCAAGCGGGTCGCCTTTTGGACCAATCACAGTTGTATGCAATGACTGATACATATTCGGTTTCGGCATTGCAATATAATCTTTAAATCGTCCCGGCATCGGTTTCCAGCACGTATGAATGATTCCTAAAACGGCATAGCAATCTTTGATACTGTTAACGACAATCCGGACAGCGAGAAGATCATAAATTTCGTTAAATTGTTTATTTTGCAGCGCCATTTTTCGGTAAATGCTGTAAATATGTTTCGGGCGACCTGAAAGTTCCGCCTTGATCGACACCTCATCAAGTCTTGAGCGTACTTCCACAATCACATCCTCCAAGTATTGCTCCCGCTCTGCCCGCTTCTTCTTCATTAAGTTGACAATCCGGTAGTACTGCTGAGGATTTAAATACCTTAAAGCCGTATCTTCCAATTCCCATTTGATTTTGGAAATCCCAAGACGGTGGGCCAATGGAGCAAAAATTTCAAGCGTCTCATTGGCAATTCTCCGCTGTTTTTCGTACGGAAGATGTTTTAAGGTACGCATATTGTGAAGCCGGTCAGCAAGCTTGATTAAAATGACCCGGATATCCTGTGCCATTGCCACAAACATTTTCCGGTGATTTTCAGCTTGTTGTTCCTCATGCGATTTGTATTTTATTTTGCCTAACTTTGTCACTCCGTCGACAAGCATAGCCACTTCGCTGTTGAAGACTTGTTCCAAATCGTGCAATGTAACGCTTGTGTCTTCAACAACATCATGGAGGAAACCAGCTGCAACCGTAGCCGGATCCATTTGCAAATCCGCAAGAATCCCGGCAACCTGGATCGGGTGAATGATATACGGTTCACCCGATTTTCGATATTGATCGCGATGAGCCTGCTCAGCATAGTGGTAAGCTTTTACCACCATTTCAACATTCTCATCGTTTAAATACGCTCTTGTCTTGTCGATGACTTGCTCGGCGGTTAACATTTGATCATTCGCCATTAAATTCACCTTTAGTTTTTCAATTAGCTTCTGCGGTTGTTTTCCGCAATAGCACTCGCTTTCCGGGATGTTTTAGCGCCTCCATTATGTTTTCTATAGCTACGGGGCTCCTTATCCAAAAAAGTATGTTGTTTCTATTATCGAAAAAAAAAACCTAGATGTAAAGGGATTGGCTACTATTTTTTCTGGAAATTTGAAAAACTTGTCGAAAACGGTATGATTGCTTTAAAAAAGCATGAAAAAGAAGAGAGGCCCGAATCCTGTGAAAATGGGCACTCTCTTTCTTTTAAAACTGCATAAGTGTTAAAACATTATAGCCATCTAATTTTTTTCTACCCTCAAGATACGCTAATTCTATCAGAAAGGCAATTCCCGCAACAATACCACCTAATTCTTCAACAAGCTGGACCGTTGCTTCGATCGTGCCGCCAGTCGCCAGCAAATCATCCGTGATGAGTACGCGCTGTCCAGGTTTAATGGCGTCCTTATGGATCGTTAAAACATCGCTGCCATATTCCAGACCGTAATTGACTTTGATCGTTTCACGCGGCAGCTTTCCTTCTTTACGAACAGGGGCAAAGCCAACCTCAAGCGAATAAGCAACCGGACAACCGATGATAAATCCTCGCGCTTCTGGGCCAACAACAATATCAATATTCTGTTGTCTCGCATATCGGACAATCTGATCGGTTGCATATTTATATGCTTGTCCATTATCCATCAATGTTGTAATATCTTTAAATTTAATACCTGGTTTTGGCCAATCTGGTACAATTGTTACATATTGCTTTAAGTCCATTCTTCTATTGCCTCCTCGTTGTTAACCGACACTTGCAAGACTTGATCAAACCAAGTCTTTAATTCCTGAGACGGCGAAAACAGCAATTCGTTCTCAATTGCATACTGCTCTTGTTTTTTCCGGTAGGTTTGTGAGTCAGTTAAATCGCGCTTTTGCGCTTGCCTTTTTATCGTAATGAATCCATTGTTTATTGTAACAAAATCAAGTTCAGAAAACACCTTTGACATAAAGAAAATCGTTTCCTTGCTCCAGCCCCGTTTGTTAGCAATCACATCTCCATATTTCTGGAGATCGATCGACCCTTTCTTCAGCAGCAATCCGTAAAACCATTTAAAATGTTCACGGGTTGGAAACGTACTGAAAAAATCACTATTTTCTTTATAAAACCAAACATAAATTCTCGCTGGTTTTTTACCGCTGAATAATTCGGACAAGAGTTTCCTAGCCGGCGGAAGGTCAACAATCACAGTATTTGCGCCATCAAGAACAATATTCTTAGCCTCTTCGACCGATTGAATCAAATGCAATTCATCATTCGGCAGCAGTTTTTCCTTTACTTTTTCAATCAATCTTTCTTGAAAAACAATCCACTTTCGCTTTTCCTTTGGCAAGGTTTGTAAAATACTGTTCATCCGTCTGCCGCCGCGATAATCAAACAATTGCCAATCATCTATCGCCAAATCTTGAATAAAGAGTTGCGGTTTGCGGATATTGTTCCATTCATTTATGGCAAGCTGCCCCATTAGCGATACCTTTGCAAAAGGAGAGATTTCATCGGCCAAAGCCCCTAAGCCAAATCCAACGCCATCGAGATTCGCTTCATTGTCAGCAATCGTCAGTTTTAAATGATTCTGGCCCGCACCGATTTTCCGAATCGATGAGATAACCGTATCATTGATGACGATTTTTGGTTTTGGATTTTCCACACCGAAAGGCGCAAGCAAGTTCAGTTCCTCGATCAGTGCCAAATCAATGTCTGCCAGCTCTATTTCAGCATCAAGCATTGTTACTGGAATAAGGTCTTCCGCGGTCAATTGCTCGATTGCCTGCTTGTTTAAGCGATCGCGAAGCTTCGGAATGTCTGCTAATTGGAGCGTCATCCCTGCGGCCATCTGATGTCCGCCAAAATGCGGCAAAATGTCACGGCACTGTGATAAGTTTTGAAACAGATCAAATCCGGGTATGCTGCGGGCAGAACCTTTGGCTACCCCTTTATCACAATCGATGCTGAGGACAATTGCCGGCCGGTAATACTTTTCAACTAATTTTGAAGCAACGATTCCAATCACACCGGAATTCCAGTTTTCTTTACCGATGACAAGAACCCGGTTATCGCCAGCAGGAAAATTCCTTTCCACCTCTTCTACTGCTTCTTCAGTCATTGCTGCTACAATTGCTTGTCGTTCCTTGTTCAAACTTTCCATCTGTTCGGCAAAGTCTTCGGCTTCATCTTGATCCTCTGTCAAAAGCAATTGAACAGCAAGGTCAGCATCTTTCAGACGTCCGACGGCATTAATTCTCGGTGCAAGAGTAAAACCGACTGTTTCTTCGTCAATCGACTTTAACTCCACACCGGCATGTTTGAAAATAGCCCTCAGGCCTGTATTCGCAGTCGATTTCAGTTTTTCCAGCCCCCGTTTTGCAATCAAGCGGTTTTCTCCTTTTAATGGAACGAGGTCGGCAATCGTTCCAATGACGGCAATCTCAAGCAAATGTTCTGGAATCCTGCCATATAAAGCATGGGCGAGTTTAAACGCAACCCCCACGCCGGCGAGATCGAAAAAAGGATACGTACTGCCAGGTATCTTTGGATGGATTAAAGCAATTGCATCAGGCAGAACCGGACCCGGCTCGTGGTGATCGGTAATGATTAAATCCACGCCTAATTCTTTTGCCACCTGAGCTTCGTGGACAGCAGCAATTCCAGTATCAACTGTAATCAACAATGCAATCCCTTT
>JAKACS010000128.1 GCA_021821235.1 Bacillota bacterium | reverse complement strand
CCCGATGAGCGGGAAACTGGTTAGGAACGGTCAATAAGAGCTGTTCATAGAGCCCGATGAGCGGGAAACTGGTTAGGAACGGTCAATAAGAGCTGTTCATCATGTCCGTTTTAACCGTATCATGCCTATATTGGGCATAAAATACCCTTCATGGCAGAAAAGCCGGGGCCGCGTTTTTTGTTTTGAACGTCAGCATTGTGTATAATAGAATTATTTTTGAAGGAAGGGGATTGTTCGGTGTTAACCCTTATTAAAAATGGCGAAATTCATGCACCAAACTATTTAGGAAAAAAAGATCTTTTACTTGTTGATCAAAAAATCGGCTATATTGCTGATCAGTTGGATATACCGGAAAATTTTGTTGACATGAAGGTGATCGATGCTGCTGGCAAGCTGGTTGTCCCTGGGTTCATCGATGCCCACGTACATATTACAGGAGGCGGCGGCGAAGGAAGTTACCGGACGCGCACCCCTGAAATCAAGCTGACAGATGCCACCTTAGCCGGTGTCACCACCCTCGTCGGTGTTATCGGCACAGACGGAACGACACGGACGATGACAAATTTAATCGCAAAAGCAAGAGCACTTGAAGAAGAAGGTATTTCCTGTTTTATCCATACAGGTTCCTACCAAGTTCCTCTTAAAACATTAACCGGTAAAATTGAAGACGACATTATTTTAATTGATAAAATTATTGGCGCCGGTGAAGTAGCAATTGCTGACCACCGCTCATCTCAACCGACTTGGGAAGAAATGGCCAAAATTGCGTCTGCAGCACGGATAGGCGGACTTCTCTCCGGAAAAGCAGGTGTTGTCAATATCCATGTAGGCGACAGTCATGATCATTTAAAGGTTATTGAACAAGTCGTGGAAAAAACCGATATTCCAATCAGGCAATTCTATCCGACACATATTAACCGTAACCCACATTTGTTTGCAGCCGGAATTCGCTACGCTAAAAAAGGTGGTTATGTTGATTTTACGACGAGCACCATCCCGAAATTTTTAGAGGAAGGCGAAGTTAAATGCAGCCTTGCCTTAAAAACGATGTTAAATGAAGGGGTACCAATTTCTCAAATTACGTTGACCTCAGATGCCCAAGCAAGCTTGCCGGACTTTAATGAACATGGAGATTTGATTGGTTTAAAGATTGGCAAGGTTTCGAGCCTATATCAAGAAGTACGTGCTGCTGTTATTGAGGAAGGGATTCCGTTGGAAACGGCGATTAAAGTGATCACAGAGAATCCCGCTACCATTTTGAAATTAAAGCAAAAAGGCTCGATTGCAGAGGAAAAAGATGCCGATTTGGTTCTTTTGAATGCGGCCGATTATACAATTGATTCGGTTTTTGCCCTTGGCCAATTAATGGTCGAAAATGGTCGGGCGATTGTAAAGGGAACTTTCGAGGACGAAGATTAATGGATTAGCCAGTCAACAGTTCTCAAAAAAGGTGAGCGCCTTCTATAGTAGAAGGGTCACCTTTTTTATCATATCAACATTTATATGTTTATGTTGCCCTTTTTTTCGATTGTGGGAAAATCGAGATATGGAGCCCAAAACGGTCGTTAAGGACTTTCCTAATGTCCGATTGTCAGGTTTAACAATAAACAAAAAGGCTGTTTCGGTAATCAAGATACTAAATTTGGTGGGGGAGCCTTGACAGTTTCGTTCATATCAGAAGGCTCACCGCCCGCCTCGCAGAGAGCAAACGACTGGAGCGGGAATCAACAGCCCTCGTTAATCCGCCCAAACCAAAAAGGATCGGCCGGTTTTTCCTTTCCTATACGTGATTTTTTCTACAATATCCTAGCTCCTATAACCGTATTTTTATACTTTGTAAATTTTTCCAACCCAAAAAAATGAACGGAAACGTACCTCGTTCGTCTTATATACGAATCGAAAATGGATGGGGGAAAGAGAGGATTCAAATGAATGGATGAATTGATAAAAAAGGCGAAAAAGGGTGATGAGCGGGCGTTTGCGATGCTCTTTAAAGAAAACTATCCATTCCTTGTGAAATATTTACTTAAAATCACCATGAATCCAGATACAGCTGAAGATCTGGCACAAGAAACAATGGCAAAAGCGATTCAAAAGTTGTCCTTGTTTGATGGGAGAAGCAAATTTTCCTCTTGGCTAATCACGATTGCAACCAATATATTTATCGATCAAAGGCGAAAAGGCAAACGGGAAGACGAGTGGCGTAAGCAGGAAGGAACGTATCGGAAATTAAAGTGGACGATTGAAAGCCGCAATGAGGAATGGAACGATGCGTTAACTGCTTTAGGAAAGCTGCCTGAAGACGTGAGAATACCGCTTGTTTTAAAACATTACTATGGCTATTCTTACGACGAAATTAGTACGATGATGAAAATTGCCCCAGGCACAGTAAAATCGCGGATTCATAATGGGATTCAAATCGTAAGAAAGGAGATGAATCTGTCATGAACCAGGAAAATAATAATGCTGAAAAAGATGGTGCGACGGTGCACATCATTAAGCAAGGATTGAATAGTTTGGAAAACGTTTCAATCCAGTCACCAGATTTACAATGGTTTGAACAATTTGTCAGAAAGGAAAAACTATTGATCCGAAGAAAATTAATTAAGGATTTATTGCTTTTCATCGTTTGCGCTTCTCTTATTCTAAGCGGAGTAGTGATCTCTCTTTACCAAATACCGGCTGTTTTCATTGCGCTGCAAATTGGCACAACGTTTTTTATCGCGATTTACACAATGATAAATATAAAAAGGAAGGTCGAAGCTGATGAAAGGTGAACTTTCATTCCCGGCTATTTTGGCTGTTGCTGCTATTCTTTTGACGCAGAGCATCTTTTTGTTTTGGGATGCGCGCAGGCATCATCACAACTACTGGCTATGGGGAATTGTCGGGCTCATTCAAGCGCCAATGCCTACATTGTTTTACTTGCTATTTGCCCGTAAAATTTTTAAAAAAAGCCCGGAGCAAAAAATTAATAAGTAAGCCCAACACGCCTGCCGATAAATTTCGGTGAAAACAACTGCGCAAAGGCAAAATCACCTGTATCAAAAACAGAAATGGAGGCCGGATTCTCCGGCAGAAAGTCGCTTTCGTATCGATACTTCCCTATTCGCTGGCCAATTGGCAAATAGGTTGGGCAAATGATGGTCCAATCGAGCCCCGAATCTTTCAGGTGCAAAAACGCTTTTAAATGGTCTTTTGCATCTTTCGTTGTGGTGCGTTTCGATTCAACGGATTGAAAACGATACAGGGACGGGTTGCTGCGCGCCTGAAGAATTCCAGCCGTTCCGATTGTGATAATCCGTTTGATCTGCTGATCCTTCATTTGGTTGATGATAAGCGGCATCGAGTCAGTAAGGGTAGTCGAACCACCTGTGTTTAAAGCGCTAATCACGGCATCAGCACCGGTCATGGCGGCAGCAAGATCTGCTTCATCTAAGACGTTTCCAACAATGACGGTCAAAAGTGGATTGTTAAATGCAAGTTTGCTTTTCTCGCGGACAAGGGCGCGCACGGAATGTTGAGCAGCGAGTGCGTTTTCAAGAATAACTGTACCAACACGACCTGTTGCACCTAAAAGGCAAATGTTCACAAAAATTCACTTCCTTGTATCTGTATGGAAAATTTCCTCGTGAAGCTACAATTGAGATAGGAGTTTTGGAAACCGTTACGATCATGATTCTTGTCCATTATAGCGAAATATGTTCACAAAGTCATAAACGACGAACATTTTTTATTGGTGAAAATAAACCGTTTCCTTTCGTAAAGCCTACAAAAAATAAACCCCCCCGCGATAAAAGCGAGGGGTTCAGCCATTTTATTCAGTTGTTATCGTATATGAAAGAAATTAACGTTGGAAACCGCCAAGTTGTTGCTCAGCCATTGATACTAAACGCTTCGTAATTTCTCCTCCAACAGAACCGTTAGCACGAGAAGTTGTTTCTGCACCTAATTGAACTCCGAATTCTGAAGCAATTTCATACTTCATTTGATCTAGAGCTTGTTGTACGCCTGGGACTAAAAGTTGATTAGAGTTGTTGTTACTTGCCATAGTTGATAACACTCCTCTGATTAATTTTGGGGTTAGTATGGATTTGAACCACAGTTGGAAAACTAATTCCAATGCCTCCTTGGCCTAACCCATGTTTGAGATTTAAAACTCTTTGATTTGTTGCCTTGTAATCTCTATTATGCGGTAATTTTTTGAGCTTATTCTTAAAATGTATCCGGGAATTTATACCAAAAAGCAATTACATATAGCATGTATTCCTGCATAAAATAATTGTATCAATTCTTAACCAAGGGCTGTGAGGAAAATGCCAATTTGTCCAATTTGTAATGGTTTACGAGCGTTTTCAATGAAATGCAAAAAATGCGGCAGTGTGATGATGGAGAAGGGGCGAATTATGGATTATTATGATGATTATAGCGCGTATATGGACATCGAGTTGATGAAAATGGAGGACGGTTTTCCGGAATCGTTTAAACATCATCAGTGCCCCCATTTATACAGCTGTCCGAACTGCTTAACGGATGAAGTAATTTTAATAATGGAATGAGGGTGCTGGTATCAATTAGCATCCAAGCAGCAATTTTACAAAAATCCCCCACTTCTTAATAAGCGGGGGAATCTCAAACGTTTCTCTTATTTATCGTTTATAGGGCGGATGCGCTTCTCTGATTCTACATCGAAGAAGTGGGCTTTATTCATATCAAATGCAAGCTCCAACTTATCTCCAGGTTTAATGTCTGTTCTTGAATCAACACGGGCAACAAAATCTTGGCCGCTAATGCTTGAGTAGATCATTGTTTCAGCACCTGTTAACTCAGAAACGTCAATATGGACAGAAATTTTGGAACCGCTCGATGCTTCAATAAAGATTGGCTCATCATGAATATCTTCCGGACGAACACCAAGTGTAATTGCTTTGCCGACATACCCTTGCTCACGAAGATATTTCATTTTCCCTTCAGGTACAGAAACAGAAGCATCGCCGAGTTGGAATTTACCATCTGTTAATGTACCACTAAAAAAGTTCATTGCTGGAGAGCCGATGAAACCGCCTACGAAAACATTTTCAGGTTTTTCATACACTTCTTTAGGCGAACCGACTTGCTGGATGATACCATCCTTCATAACTACTAGACGCGTTGCCATTGTCATAGCTTCTGTCTGGTCATGGGTAACATAGATTGTTGTTGTCTGCAAACGGCGGTGAAGCTTGGCAATTTCCGCGCGCATTGCAACCCGAAGTTTCGCATCCAGGTTCGAGAGCGGCTCGTCCATTAAAAATACTTTTGCATCGCGAACGATGGCACGTCCAAGGGCAACACGCTGGCGCTGACCACCGGAAAGGGCTTTCGGTTTCCGGTTTAAGTAAGCCTCAAGTCCGAGGATTTTTGCTGCTTCTTTTACGCGGCGTTCAATTTCGTCTTTAGGAAATTTGCGCAATTTTAGTCCGAATGCCATATTGTCATATACTGTCATATGTGGATACAGGGCGTAGTTTTGGAACACCATCGCGATATCGCGGTCTTTTGGCGCAACATCGTTTACTCTTTTGCCATCGATATAGAAATCGCCATTGGAAATCTCTTCAAGCCCGGCAATCATCCTTAAAGTTGTTGATTTACCGCAACCAGATGGCCCAACGAAAACGATGAATTCTTTATCGTCAATATGAAGATTAAAGTCTTCAACTGCGGTGACTTTATTGTCATATACTTTATAAATATGGTCTAATTTTAATTCTGCCATTTGTTTGGCCTCCCTAGTAGAAGTTTGTTTACTTGTTTTTAGTTTAGTAGGAAACGCTTACAAACGAAATGGACACAGTGCACAAAATTCTGTGTCCGTATTTGGGCAAATTGATCTTAAGCATCTTCTTCCTCATACAGAACACATGCTAAAAACACGGCAAATGCACCATAAAAGTCTTTTAATTGAACGCCGGTTTTATCGGTAAACTTGTCAAGTCGATATTGTAGCGTATTGCGGTGGATATATAATTTTTTCGCCGTGAGACTGGCATTTAAGTTATTTTCCAAAAATACTTTAATCGTCCTCAGCATATCCGGATCAGCAGTGAACGCTTCGGAAATCGTCTGCTGCAGTTTTTCTTGAATTTTCTCCGGTAAATGGGCGGCTAAAAAAGATGGGAAAATCCTTTCGAACGTAAAGACTCGTATTTGCCCCAGATGGGCTTGGCCAAAATGAAAGTATTCTTTTTCCGTTTGGAAAGAAACCGGTACCATACTAGAGAGCAGCAGCGGTTTTCCAATGTAAAAATAAATTTTCGTGTAAAAATCGCTTTCAAGCGTTTCCGTCATAAAAAGTATTTCTTTTTCAGATAGAAAGGAAGTTTTGATTTTTTGCTTTTCCACAATCACTCCTGAGTGGTTATTTTCCCATAGAATGATGATATCACCAGGGAAAAATCCTTTGAGCGCCTGCTCAATTTCCGCCGGTTCACCAAGCTCGCCTTTCATTTGGAATTGAATGAGTCGAAAAAATGCATCTTCAGCATGGAAGGGCGGCTGCCCGTTTAAAAAAAGATAATCGTACCAGCTTTTTGCCGTAGGTGACAAAGGGACTGTTGTCCTTTGGTCAACCCGTTCATACAGTGCTTGCAGCAGCTGGGATTCAGGCTCGCTCAAGCTAGTTTTTGGAATAGCCAACCACTCATTATTGCGAAAATCAGCGAACAGAAAAAAGCCTTCAAGGAGTTCATACGGCTGGGTCGAAAAAAGAAGTGCGTCCGGATACAAACGTTGCAATTTCGATAACATGGTGACAATCCTTTTCTATAAAAATTAGTATTATAGCTATTATAGCAAATCTTTCTGCTGGCTAAAGAAAAGACAAAGGAGACAATCATAAATTTGTCTCCATTTCATTTGAAACCTGTTAATTGAAAAAATAAGCGGCATAGCCGGGTGATTCTTCGTTCCTCGATTTCTTCTTCATCAAAACGCATCGGCTTTGAGTTGACTTCATAAAGATAATAGTTTCCTTCATTGCTGATTCCGGCATCGATCGAGAACTCGCCAAAATATCCGAGTTCATTTGTCAATGTTCTGCCTACATGGCTGACAACCAGCTGAATAAACTGGTCAAGTTCGCTAGTTTGAAACAAATGATATGGCAAAAGTCTGCCGCCATTTGGAATATGGGTTGTCAATTCTTGATCTTGCGACTGCCTAATGCCAATCCCTGTAACGCTATAGTCATTTAAATCCCCATGCGCCAAAATACGAAAATCAAATCGCTTACCCTTATAGCGTGCCGGGAAAATTTCTTCTTGTACAAGATACGTCTTTTTCGTTAAAAATTCCCCTTGTTCCTGCCAAAATGCAGCGATTGATTGGTATAGCTTCCGTTCCAATAAACCTTCGAACGAAATTTCGGAATTGGTCTCAAGGCGAAGCCGAAAAATTCCTTTTCCTTTTGCTGCCTGTGCCGGTTTTAAGTAAACGCTTGTGTGTTTTTGCAAAAATGTCAGCAATTCGCCTTCTCCAGTAAGCAAATCTGTTTCAGGCAAAAACTTTTGTAAGATGGAATGGTTTTTAAACAAACAATATAGCTGATATTTATCAAGAAAACAAGGGTTGAAAAATGGGATATTTTTAGCTTTCAAATCAGCACGAATCATGCTGACAATATCTTCCTTTTCCGACTTGCGAAAAGGGATTCGATTATAGACAAGATCGGGAAAAGGGAACGTCACTTTTTTCCATATTTCTTCTTCCGGCAGAAACGCAAAGCCATTAACCGAGTTGCCGTTGACACCATCGGCTGTAAAAATAAAGCTAAGTCCATTTTGTGATAAAATTTTTTTTTGCAATTGGATAAACAGGCTGCTGTTGCCGGAAATCGTTCCGTCCGTTTTTCTTGCC
>JAKACS010000127.1 GCA_021821235.1 Bacillota bacterium | reverse complement strand
AATTGCCATGGAAAGCGAAAAATGAAGCAGCAGCTGTTAAGACAGTAAACAGGCCGAAATACACGTTTGCACAACATGGATTAAAGCTAGTTGGTTATGGATTTATCGCTTTTGGTCTCCTTGTCCTTTTGGCTGTCATCTATCCGCCAGCATTAGGGCCAATTCCAACCGAAGGGCTTGAAGCAACGAAGCCACCTTGGTTATTTATGGGGATATTCAGCATTGAAAACTGGGCAGGACTACCAGGCCTGTTATGGGCCTCCGTTGCCATTGTTGTTCTCTTGATCCTCGTGCCATTTGTCGATCGAGCCAAAACGCAATTAATCAAAGAGAGAAAGTTGATCGTTTCCGTGTCAGCCATTATTGTCCTCGCGTTAAGCGGTCTTACCATTAACGCCTATGCGACAAAACCGAAGCAGCATATCGGAATGGCATCCATGGAAGGTGCAGCTATCCAGATTGACAATGCTGCTGTTGCAAAAGGATTGGGTGAATCCCTCAGTCTTGTAGAGAAATTGAAAAAGGATATTGCAAGCAATGATCAAGCGGGCTATCAAAAAGACGCTGCTCAATTAAACGAAGATTTAATTCCATTGAAAAGTGTGATCATGTCGAAAGATTCGAAAGCAGGAGAGAAAGTCACTTCTGATAAACTTGCTACTTTATTAAGTGAAAAATCGCCTGATTTAAACAAAGCGAACCAATTACTTGCCGATACGGAAGCTGGCATTAAGCAAGCACAAACGCTGTTCCCTGTAGGAATCAATGCAATTACCGCCAATGCTTTAACTGGCATCACCAAAGCGCAAGACGCGGTTGCAAAACAGGATAAAAAGGCTGCATTGACACAGGCTGAGGAACTTGACGGTAGTATTGATCCAGCAAAAGATGCGATCAAAGAATTGGATCCGTCATTAGTTGCCAACTTAAATACGGATGGTTTTACAGAGACGTTAAACGCTGCTAGTCCAGACTGGGCAAAAGCTGCCACTATCTTGACAACCATGAAAGATGCATTGGTGAAAGCAGGTAATTTGGATATGACTGTACAATTAGATAAGGAAAACACCATTGTCTCCAAACTGCTGCAAGCCATTCAAAATAAGGATCTTTCGGGATCACGAGCCCAAGCGGAGCAACTTGATGCCACACTTGATCCATTAAAAGACATCATCAGTGAAAAGAATCCTGATATAGTGAAAGAGATGGAAACTGACGGATTGAATGGGGAAGTTAGCAAAGACACGCCGGATTGGAGCAAAGCCAAGACATTAGCAGACCAGATGCAAAAAGCAATTAACGATGCTAAAGGTTTATTTAAATAAGAAAGCGTCAGCGCCGTTCAAAACAGGAACGGCGCTTTGCTTTTGCAAGGACAATGAATAAATAATAGAAAAATGTGAAAATTTTTTGTGAAAAACGTGATATAATGGAGGAAATATTCATGACGAGAAGCACAGTTCTTGTACATATTTTTTAATATATTAATAGTAAAGAAAATTCACAAAATGGGGGTGGAAAAAGTGAAAGGAAGAAGGCAAACCTTGTTTATTGATTTTGAATTTACGATGCCAGAAAAAAATGCCAAGTTGAAAAATTTTTATCCGGAAATTATTGAAGTTGGATTGGTTTCGGTAATCGATGATCGAATCGTGGAGCAGTTCTCTTCTTTTGTCACACCGTTTCGGTTTCCGATTTTAACAGAACGCTGCAAATCATTTTTACATATTACTCAAGAACAAGTGGACCAAGGCTTATCGTTTTATGAACTTATTCGAAAGTTGGAGGAATTCACCAAAAACGTTGAAAACGTCATTGTTACTTGGGGGAATATGGATATGAAGGTGCTAAGACACAATTGTCAACAAGCGAAAGTTCCCTTTCCGTTCCAAGCAGTGGTAGTTGATTTATCGATGGAATATAAACGTTTTTTCGGCGACCAAAATCAAACAGGCCTATGGAAAGCGGTGCAGGAATATGGCAAAGAGGGAACCGGGAAACACCATCGCGCGCTCGACGATGCCTTAACAACGTATAACATTTATCGACTTGTCGAAAAAGACAAACGGTATTTGGAAAAACCAAAGCCAACCACGATCGGCGACCGTGTCGATTTTTCAAAATTACTAAACGAATTTGTTTAGAAGGCCAACTCACCACAAATGTGTTTGGCCCTCTTCTCATGATTTACTTAAAATACTCCTTCTCCAATGAATAAATGATGTCCAAGCTTCTTTCACCCCACGGTGCTCCAGCTGCTTTTAGCTCCGCTTTCATTTTGCCGATCGCTTCTCGCAATGATTGAGAATAATCAGGAATTCCATCACTGAATGATCTGACCATTTGTTTTGGGATATTGGCCTGCTCCCGAAAGGCAAGTGCTTTTCTTTCATGAAAAATCGCAACATTTGCATCTTTTGGATGGTGCAAATCGCCTTGCATCGGATGCTTCAAAACGGCTAAAACTCTGACTAAATAATGTTGCGGCCGAATATCTGTAACTTCGCCAATATACTTGCCCGTTTTATAAATAGCGGTGACCCTATCACCAACTTGAAATTCTGTCATGCAATCCTTGCCCCCAATTATCTTTTTCCTTCATTATGAAGGATGTTCTCCGAAAAACAAAGTGTTAAAATTAACACGATTGGTTAACGCTAGAAAGTGGAGGGATGATTTTTGAAAAAATGGATGCCGGTTATGGCTTTGATTTTGGCAATGTTGTTCGTAATTGCAGGGTGCAGTTCAGCCAATTCAAAGCAGGAGAGCAAATCAACCGTATCAAAAACAACAGACAAGCAAGGAGGTACTGCTGTGGATGAATCAAGTTTTCCACAATTAACAACCGCAGTTTCCGATAAGGAAAGAGTCGTGGAAATGGAAACATCGATGGGAACGATTAGACTGAAATTATTTCCTGAATATGCGCCAAAAGCGGTTGAAAACTTTATCAAACATAGTGAGGATGGATATTACAACGGCCTTATCTTTCATCGGGTGATCAAGGATTTTATGATCCAGGGCGGCGATCCAAACGGAAATGGGACAGGCGGCGAAAGTATTTATGGCAAGCCTTTTGCAGATGAGTTCTCCCCCCAATTGTTTAACCTCCGCGGCGCGCTGTCAATGGCAAATGCCGGCCCAAATACGAATAGCAGCCAATTCTTTATTGTCCAGAACAGCAAACTGGATCCTGCGATGAAGGGACAGATGGAGCAAGCAGGTTACCCGAAAGAGATTATTGCAGCATATGAGAAAAATGGCGGCACCCCGTGGCTCGATTATAAGCACACTGTTTTTGGTCAAGTCATCGATGGGATGGAGATCGTTGATAAAATTGCCAACACTGCTGTAGATGCAAAAGACAAACCGAAAGAAGACGTGATCATTAAAAAAATAACCGTCATAAAATGAGAACAGCTAATAAACGGCTGTTCTCATTCATGGAATGAGCCATTTTTACATTGTGAATATTTTTAGTCAATTTTTCCCCAAAGCGCTCAACGCCTTTTGTTCTGCTTTGCATACTGCTGCGTTTGGAGGCAAATACTATGACATATCGCTTTTTTGGAGGATCTATTAATGAAAAAACTTGTTGCATTTGCATTGCTTTTTTTAGCCGGATGCACCCAACAGAACCCGATGAAAGTTGATGTCGAAATGTATAATGCGGTAGGTGATTCTTTAGGGACAATTAAAATGGCTGAGCAATCAAGTGGAGTGAAGCTTGATGTTAATTTGAAGGGGTTGCCTCCCGGAGTACATGCGATTCACATTCACAATAATGGCAAATGTATTGCGCCTGATTTTAAATCTGCCGGCAACCATTTTAATCCGGAAGACAAAGAGCATGGTTTATTGCATCCAAAAGGTGCGCACGCAGGGGATCTCCCGAATCTCATTGTTGAAGATGATGGCAGTGTCAAGGCGGAAATCATAGCGCCAAACGTAACATTAAAGGAGGGAAAGAAATCGCTATTTACGAAACAGGGAACTTCCATCGTCATCGATGAGGATAAGGATGACGGGATGACCCAGCCGTCGGGCGATTCAGGAAAACGAATTGCATGCGGTGAAATTTCAAAAAACAAGCAGCAAAAAGGACAAACAAAAGCACAAGATGAGAAAAAATAACCGCCCATTTCTCCTTTTCTGGTTTGTTGTCCATATCTAATTGTCTGACAGGACATAAACTATCGTGTACCATTTTAGGAAGGAGCGATAAGTTTGGAAAAAAGACAATATTATGGTGGCGGCTACCCAGGGCAAATGATGGGAGGCTATCCGGCTGGGCCACAAGGTATGATGGGTGGCTATCCGCAGCATATGGGCGGCTATCCATACGGCGGCTATCCACAAATGGGTGGCCATCATTATCCATATCATCATCACCACCACCATCAACAACACGGCGGCGGGTATCCTCAAATGAAACACGGCTACCCGGGACAAATGGGCGGCTATCCGGGACAAATGATGGGCGGCTACCCACAAGGCTACGGCCAAAGATCGGAAGACAAGTAAGAAAACCCCTAACCACCTATCAAGGATAGGTGGTTTCGCTTTGCAAGATGATGAAAGGTTAATCCTTGATTTCTCCATTCGTTTTGACGAAAATAGAAGCAACAAATCAAAAATGGGAAGTGTAAACGTGGCAGGAAAACTCTATTACGAAGATGCTTACCTTCAATCCTTTTCAGCGGAGATGGTCAAACTGGCAAAGGATGAAACTGGAAGGGGTTATCTCGTATTATCCAAAACCGCTTTTTATCCGACCGGAGGGGGACAGCCTCATGACACCGGCACAATCAATGGCCAGAAAGTCATTGATGTAGAAGAAGTAAACGGAGAAATCAGGCATTATCTCGAAAACATGTTTGCCGATTCGCCGACTGAGGTTATCGGCCAAATTTCCTGGGAGCGAAGATTTGATCACATGCAGCAGCATGCAGGGCAGCATATTTTATCAGCCGCTTTCGATCAATTGTTTCACTATCGCACAGTTAGCTTTCATTTAGGCCAGGAAGTGCTGACAATTGATATTGATACGGAGAATTTGACGGCTGAGGAAGCGCTGAAAGCGGAGGAATTGGCTAACCAGATTATTTTGGAAAACAGGCCGATTGAAACAAAATGGGTGACAGCTGAAGAATTGTCTCAGTACCCATTAAGAAAAGAAACGAAAGTTAAAGAGAATATTCGCCTCGTTATCATTCCGGATTATGATTACAATGGCTGCGGCGGCACCCATCCAAAAGCAACCGGAGAGGTGCGGGCGATCAAAATTCTTAATTGGGAGCGGCAAAAGCAAAAAATCCGTGTTCAATTTGTCTGCGGGGAGCGAGTGCTTCGCCAATTTGTCCAAAAACAAAGCGTTATCCTTGAATTAACAAGGCTGTTAAATGCTCCGGAACAAGATTTGCCAGTATCGGTACAAAAGCTGCTTGATGCTAGCAAGGGAACGGAGAAAGCACTTGAGCGGGCGCATGAACAGCTTCTTGCTTATGAAGCAAAAGAACTGCATTCCAACAGCAAACCATTAATCCATTCCGAAGTTTATCTCGCCCATGTTTTTAAAAATCGATCAATCCAGGAACTGCAAAAGCTTGCGCGCCTGATCACTGCCGCAAATGAGCAAACAAATGTGTTTTTTGCCGCTGAAAATGGCGACAGACTGCAAGTCGTTTTTGCCAGAGGCACGGCAGGCACCATAAGCATGAAAAATCTTCTTAGCGAAGCGCTTGGTTTGATCAATGGCAAGGGTGGCGGAAATGATACATTTGCCCAGGGAGGCGGAGCCGCTTCTGTTTCAGGGAAAGATTTACTAAATTCAGTTTTGCGAAAGTACCTCATGGAATGAACCTCTTTATTTCGTTCATACTAAAATAGGTACATTCGTTGTATGAAAAAATATTTTCTATATAATAGAGACTGTGTAAAAAATTTTTCACCTCGGTTTATAAAAAATAGCATCTTGAAGGGATGAGTTAGTTTGGAAAAACAACAAGTCGGAGTCGTTGGTGTTGGAGTGATGGGCAGAAGCATCGCCCTTAACTTTGAAAGCAAAGGTTTTCCTGTCTCGGTCTATGATCTTTCAGCTGAAAAGGTGCAGGAAATCCTTGAACAGAACAAAGGGAAAAACATATTCGGTACCACCAATATAGAAGAATTTGTGCAATCGCTCGAAACGCCAAGAAAAATTTTATTAATGGTCAATGCCGGACCGATTACCGATAAAGCGATTGAATCGATCGTTCCTTATTTAGATAGAGGGGACATCTTAATTGACGGCGGCAACAGTTTTTACAAAGATACGATCCGCCGCAATCAGGAATTGGAGGGTAAAGGAATTCTGTTTATTGGGGCAGGCGTATCTGGCGGTGAAGAAGGTGCGCTGACAGGTCCTGCGATTATGCCGAGCGGACAGAAAGAAGCATACGAAGCAGTTGAACATTTGTTAACAGGCATTTCTGCAAAAGTCAACGGCGATCCTTGCTGTACATATATTGGGCCAGACGGAGCCGGCCATTATGTGAAAATGGTTCATAACGGAATTGAATACGGCGATATGCAGTTAATCACGGAAGCCTACCATATCATGAAAGAATATCTGGGATTAACGACCGATGAGCTTCATGAAGTGTTCAGCGAGTGGAACGAAGGTGAACTTGACAGCTATTTAGTCGAAATCACGGCGGATATTTTTACCAAAAAAGATCCGGAAACAGGCAAGCCGCTTGTGGATGTGATCTTGGACACCGCCGGCCAAAAAGGAACTGGAAAGTGGACAAGCCAAAGTGCGCTTGATTTAGGTGTGCCGCTATCGATTATAACTGAGTCGGTTTTTTCCCGTTTCCTGTCGGCTATGAAGGAAGAACGGGTTCGTGCTAGCAACATTCTTAACGGGCCGGTGAAAAAGACATTCACTGGGAACAAGGAAGCATTTATTGAATTGATTCGCAAGACGCTTTATTTGAGCAAAATTTGTTCATATGCACAGGGCTTTGCCCAATTTAAGGTAGCTTCGGAAGAATACGGCTGGAATTTGAGGCCAGGGGAAATTGCGATGATTTTCCGCGGCGGCTGTATTATCCGCGCAGGCTTCCTGCAAAACATTAAGGATGCATATGATCGCAATCCGGAACTCGATAATTTGCTGCTTGATGAGTATTTTAAATCGGTTGTAGAGAATTATCAGGATGCGGCGAGGGAAGTTGTTTCCGTTGCCATACAGGCAGGGATTCCTGTGCCGGGATTAGCGAGTGCTCTGGCGTATTATGATAGCTACCGTACGGCCGTGCTGCCGGCAAACCTTTTGCAAGCACAGCGTGATTACTTCGGTGCCCATACGTACCAGCGCGTCGATCGCGAAGGAACGTTCCATACGGACTGGCTGGAAAAATAAAACTGCAATCCTTACCGGACGTAAACAAGTGCGTCCGGTTTTTGTTATACTTAAACAAAAAGGAGTTGGTGTTCATGGGGTTGTTTGACGGGATGATGGGGAATGCATCAGAAATCAATATAGAAGAAGTACAACGGGATTTTACGAAAATCCTTGCTTCGAATGAACGAATTGAAAAAGCGTATAAGCTGATAAGGGATTTATTTATTTTTACAAATAAACGGCTGATCTTGGTTGATAAGCAAGGGCTGACCGGGAAAAAAGTCGAATATCATTCAATTCCGTATAAAAATATTACCCATTTCAGTATCGAAACAGCAGGGCATTTTGATTTGGATGCGGAATTAAAAATTTGGATTTCCGGCAACGCCCTGCCATTGCAAAAGCAATTTAACAAAAGCTTGAATATTTATGAACTCCAATCGATATTGGCGGAATATGTTCTCAAGTAAAAGAAGAAGGACGAACAAGCCTTTCGTTGGGCGACGACTGCACTACAATCTGT
>JAKACS010000126.1 GCA_021821235.1 Bacillota bacterium | reverse complement strand
GATCACGAACGTGAAGGTAGAAGCAAAGCAGGAAGTCGAAACCAGGCCAGCCGTAAAAACAGGAGCAGATCTTCTTATTGAATTGTTGGTTGAAGAAGGTGTCGAATTCTTATTTGGTTATCCGGGAGGAGCCGTCCTGCCAATCTATGACGCTATTTACCGGGCAAAAGGAGCCATTGAACATGTTCTCTTCCGCCACGAGCAAGGAACCATTCATGCGGCCGAAGGCTATGCGCGCATCACTGGAAAACCAGGCGTTGTCCTTGCCACATCCGGACCCGGCGCTACAAACCTTGTGACCGGAATCACCGATGCAATGATGGATTCCTTACCGCTCGTCATTTTCACCGGGCAGGTTGGACGGAATGTAATCGGATCTGATGCTTTTCAGGAAGCAGATATTATCGGGATTACGACCCCAATCACAAAACATAATTATCAAGTGCAGTCGATCCGTGACTTGCCGCGGATCGTAAAGGAGGCCTTCCACATTGCTTCTACGGGGCGGCCCGGACCGGTTCTTGTTGATATTCCGAAAGATATTTCAGCTGGCGGACTGCCGGAAGCACGCGGTGATGCCAGTTTTCAACTTCCTGGATACCAGCCAACGATCAAACCAAATCCTTTGCAAATTAAGAAATTGGCCGATGCCTTATCAAAAGCAAAGAAGCCTGTTATCCTTGCCGGTGCCGGCGTATTGCATGGGAGGGCATCAGCCGAATTGACCGCCTTTGCCGAAGCACACCAATTGCCAGTTGTCACCACCCTGCTAGGTCTTGGCAGTTTCCCGGGCGGCCATCATCTTTCTCTTGGAATGGGCGGCATGCATGGAACGTATACCGCGAACATGGCCTTGCATGAATGCGATCTACTGATCAATATCGGTGCCCGCTTTGACGACCGTCTAACAGGAAATTTAAAGCATTTTGCTCAAAATGCAAAAGTGGCCCACATCGATATCGATCCGGCAGAGATTGGCAAAAACGTTCCGACGCAAATTCCGGTTGTCGCGAACGCAAAAGAAGCACTCGTAAGCCTGCTTGATCTGGCACAGGAATCACCGAAACATCAAGAATGGCTCGATTCATTAAAACAATACCAGGAACAGTACCCACTTTGGTATGACAATACTCAAAACGGCATTTCACCACAATGGCTCGTGCAAGCGATCCATAAGGTAACAAACGGTGAGGCAATTGTGACAACAGACGTTGGCCAACATCAAATGTGGGCTGCCCAGTACTACCCTTTCAGCGGGCCAAACCGTTGGGTTACATCAGGCGGACTCGGAACAATGGGCTTTGGCTTCCCTGCTGCAATTGGCGCCCAATTTGCCGCTCCAGAAAAAACCGTTGTATCGATTGTCGGCGATGGCGGATTTCAAATGACGATGCAAGAACTTTCTGTCATCCAAGAAAGAAACATGCCAATCAAAATTATTATTATCAACAACGGCTCGCTTGGAATGGTGCGCCAATGGCAAGAAGTATTTTATGAAAAACGCTATGCCGAATCGATTCTTTATTCCCAGCCGGACTTTGTGAAACTTGCCGAAAGCTATCAAATTCGCGGGGTGAAAATTGATACGAAGGAAGATTTAATCACGGCTCTCCCTGAAATTTTCGCCTATGATGGTCCAACCGTGGTGGATTGCCGTGTTCTTCCGCTAGAAAAAGTTTATCCAATGGTCGCGCCTGGAAAAGGGCTGCACGAAATGATTGGGGTGAAACCATGAAACGAATTATAACTGCAACTGTTCAAGACAGAAGCGGTGTCTTAAACCGGGTCACCGGTCTGTTAGTTAGACGACAATTTAACATTGAAAGTATCTCCGTCGGTCCGACCGAAATTGCAGGTATCTCCAAAATGACGCTTGTTGTTGAAGTGGAAGATGAGCAAAAACTGGAACAAGTAACGAAGCAGCTTCATAAGCAAATTGATGTATTAAAAGTTTCCGATATTACCGATAAAGCAATTGTCGCAAGAGAACTGGCACTGATCAAAGTGGCAAGTTCCGGCCAGCTGCGCAGCGAAATCAACGGAATCATTGAGCCTTTTCGCGCGACAATTATCGATGTTAGCCGTGATAGTTTGGCAGTTCAAGTTACCGGCAAGCCGGATAAAATCGATGCTTTGATCGAGTTGCTCCGCCCATACGGGATTAAGGAGCTGGCGAGAACTGGCTTAACTGCCTTTCTTCGCGGGCAGCAGCCGCAAATTTCAGAGTTACCTTCTTATTCCCAAATAAAATAACATTTTTCGAAAGGATGAAGTTAAAATGGCAAAAGTACTTTATAACAGTGATATTCAAGAAGAGGTTTTAAATGGAAAAAAAATCGCAGTCATCGGTTACGGCTCCCAAGGACACGCACATGCGTTGAATTTAAAAGAAAGTGGCTTTGATGTTGTTGTTGGCTTAAGAGAAGGAAAATCATGGAACAAAGCAGTCGAAGATGGTGTCGAGGTTCGTTCAGTTGCTGAAGCAACAGCCGCTGCCGATGTTGTCGTCGTTCTTCTTCCAGATGAACAACAGCCAAAGGTATACGAAGAGAGCATTAAAGAAAATCTTCAACCTGGAAACGCGCTTGTATTTGCCCACGGTTTCAACATTCATTTTACACAAATCGTTCCGCCAGCAGATGTGGATGTCTTCCTTGTGGCACCAAAAGGACCAGGACATCTTGTTCGCCGGACTTACACTGAAGGCGGCGGTGTACCCGCTCTATACGGAATCTATCAAGACTATACCGGAAAAGCAAAAGATATTGCCCTTGCCTATGCAAAAGGAATCGGCGCCGGCCGTGCCGGAATTCTTGAAACTACTTTCCAAGAAGAAACCGAAACGGATCTTTTCGGTGAGCAGGCTGTATTGTGCGGCGGGCTGACCAGCTTAATTAAAGCCGGTTTTGAAACACTTGTTGAAGCAGGCTACCAGCCAGAAGTTGCCTATTTTGAATGCCTCCATGAAATGAAATTAATCGTTGACTTGATCTATGAAGGCGGCCTTGAAAACATGCGCTATTCAATTTCCGATACAGCACAGTGGGGAGATTTCGTTTCAGGCCCGCGCGTTGTCACCGAAGAAACGAAAGCCCGTATGAAAGAAGTTTTAAAAGACATCCAAACAGGAGTATTCGCTAAAGGCTGGATTACGGAAAATCAAGTCAACCGTCCGCAATTTAACGCGATCAACCGTGCGGAAAACAAGCATCAAATTGAAGTGGTTGGCCGTGAATTACGTGCATTAATGCCATTTATTAAACAATCAGTGACAAAAAAGGAAGTGGTGGCGAATGGTTCACGTTAACGTCTTTGACACAACGTTGCGCGATGGCGAGCAATCTCCGGGTGTGAATTTAAATCAACTCGAAAAAATCGAGATTGCCAAACAGCTGGAGCGTTTTGGCGTGAACACAATGGAGGCCGGTTTCCCGGCTTCCTCCCAAGGGGATTTTGAATCGGTAAGAGCCATCGCCCGGACGATAAAAAATGCGTCGGTCACAGGACTTGCTCGCGCTACAAAAGCCGATATCGATATTTCCTGGGATGCATTAAAGGACGCTGAAGAGCCTAGCCTTCACTTGTTTCTCGCTACCTCCCCAATTCATATGAAATATAAATTGAATAAAACGTCTGAAGAAGTAATGAATTTAGCAGTCGAGATGGTTTCTTATGCGCGAAAAAAATTCCCGCAACTCGAGTGGTCTGCTGAAGATGCTTCCCGATCCGATCTTGATTTTCTCGTCAAAATCATTGAAAAAGTGATCGATGCCGGTGCAACGGTCATCAATTTGCCTGATACGGTCGGCTATGCTACACCTGAAGAATACGGAAAAATTTTCCGCTATGTAAAGGAAAATGTACCAAATATCGACAAGGTGATTTTGTCTGCCCATTGCCATGATGATTTAGGGTTGGCTGTTGCCAATTCCCTTGCAGCGATTCAAAACGGGGCGACACAGATTGAAGGAACAATTAACGGGATTGGCGAACGTGCCGGCAATGCTTCGCTTGAAGAAATTGCCGTTGCTTTAAATATCCGCAAAGACAACTATCCCTATACGACAAACTTGGTTCTAAATGAGATCAAGCGCACAAGTGACCTCGTCAGCCGCTTTACTGGAATGCCAATAGCACCAAACAAAGCAATCATTGGAAAAAATGCGTTTGCGCATGAGTCGGGAATTCATCAGGATGGCGTTTTAAAACACGCCTCCACGTACGAAATCATCACTCCTGAACTTGTCGGCGTGAAATCAAACAGCCTGGTGCTTGGCAAACACTCCGGCCGCCATGCTTTTAAAGACAAAATCGAACAAATGGGCTTTCAGCTGTCTGCTGAAAAATTAATGGAAGCCTTTGTTACCTTTAAGCAGTTAACAGACCGTAAAAAGGAAGTTACCGACGAGGATTTGTTCGCCATTTTAACGGATGTTCAAACCGCTGTAATGGATGTAAAAAAATATGAGCTTGTCGCTTTTCAAGTTCAGTATGGTTCAGCAAATTTACCAACTGCAACGGTTGCACTGACAACGCCGGAAGGCATTCGCGTCGAAACGGCTCGCACAGGGCAAGGCAGCGTTGAAGCTCTTTGCAACACGTTAGAAGCATTGGTAAAAGAAGAAATTCACCTGACAGATTTTCAATTAAACTCGATTGGTCAAGGTAGGGACGCACTTGCCGAAGCGCATGTGAAAATGACGGTCAACGGAACGCCTGTCCGCGGCCGCGCCTCCGCACAGGACGTCCTCGAAGCATCAGCAAAAGCGTTTCTAAATGCAGTCAACCGTGTCTTTTTCAATCAAAAAGTCACTGCGCAAGAAACAGCATTAACTTAATAGAAGGTTTTTAAAAGGAGATCACAAGCAAAATGGAAAAACAAATTGTATTACTTCCAGGAGATGGTATCGGCAGAGAAGTGATTCAATCGGCTAAAGAAGTGCTTGAGGCCGTTGCCGAAGAATTTCAACACACATTCAGTTTTGCAACCCATGAGATCGGCGGAGCAGCCATTGATCAATACGGCACCCCCCTTCCCGATTCAACGGTAGAAGCATGCAAACAGGCCGACGCCGTATTGCTCGGCGCCGTCGGCGGACCAAAATGGGATCAAAATCCATCCCATTTGCGCCCGGAACGCGGCTTGCTGGGAATCCGCAAAGCACTTGATTTATTCGCCAATTTACGGCCAATTAAAGGTTTCAGGAATTTATTGCACGCTTCTCCTTTAAAAGCGGAAATCGTGAACGGCAGCGATCTTCTCATTGTCCGCGAACTAACTGGCGGCCTTTACTTTGGCACACCGAGTGAGAGACGGGATGGCGGAAATACTGTGGTAGACACTCTCTACTACACGCGCAAAGAGATTGAAAGAATTGTAGACAAAGGATTTCAAGCAGCCCAGCAGCGCCGCTGTCATCTCACCTCTGTCGATAAAGCCAATGTACTTGAATCAAGCAAACTATGGCGCGAAGTCGTCGAGGAGAAAAAATCGCAATACACGGATGTCGTCGTCGATCATATTTTAGTAGACGCAGCAGCAATGAAGCTGATCACCAATCCTTCACAGTTCGATGTTATTGTCACCGAAAACTTATTTGGTGATATTTTAAGTGATGAAGCTTCCGTGTTAACTGGCTCGCTTGGCATGCTTCCTTCAGCCAGTCTGCGCGAAGACGGCGTTGGCCTCTACGAACCCGTTCACGGTTCGGCACCGGATATTGCCGGCAAAGGCATTGCCAATCCAATTGCAATGATTCTATCTGCAGCACTGATGCTGCGTTATTCCTTCGAACTAGAGAATGAAGCAAAATTGATTGAAGAAGCTGTGCAAGCCACGCTTGACTCCGGCTATCATACCGGCGATCTTCAAGTTGAAAACGGCAAGCTTGTCGGTACGGCTGAAATGACGAAATTAATTGTCGACGATCTCAAAACCAGAGTGCATCAAAGAGCATAATCGATGAAAGCAGAACGTTGGGCGGTATTAAGCCGTCCTTCTTTTCAAAAATCTTTAAAACGTGAGGAATGAAATTATGCAGAAACCAAAAACAATTATTGAGAAAATTTGGGAACAGCATGTTGTCCACCAAGAAGACGGAAAACCTGATTTGCTTTATATCGACCTGCATCTTGTCCATGAAGTGACCTCTCCTCAAGCGTTTGAGGGATTAAGATTGAACGGCCGCAAAGTGCGCCGGCCGGATCGTACTTTTGCGACAATGGATCACAATGTACCGACCCGTGATCGCAGTGTGATCAAAGACGTCATCTCAAAAACACAAATCGATACGCTGAAACAGAACTGCGAAGAGTTCGGCATTCCCCTTGCCGATATTGACCATCCAGATAATGGAATCGTCCATGTCATCGGCCCGGAGCTTGGTCTTACCCAACCAGGCAAAACGATCGTCTGCGGCGACAGCCACACTTCAACCCACGGTGCCTTCGGTGCGCTCGCATTCGGCATTGGAACAAGTGAAGTCGAACATGTTTTGGCTACGCAAACCCTTTGGCAAGCAAAACCGAAAACGTTAAATGTCAAAGTTAACGGCAAACTTGGTGCAGGTGTCACGGCCAAGGACTTAATTCTCGCCATCATCGGCAAATTTGGTGTGCAATTTGGCACAGGATATGTCGTGGAGTTCACTGGTGAAGCCATCCAGGCGCTATCGATGGAAGCGCGGATGACCGTCTGCAATATGTCGATTGAAGCTGGAGCAAGAGCAGGCCTGATTACACCGGATGAAACGACTTTTGCTTATTTAAAAGGAAGAAAATTCGCGCCTCAAGGTGAAGCATTCGAAGCAGCAGTGGCGCAGTGGAAAGCATTAGCGACTGATGAGGGCGCCGTCTATGATGCTGTTGTGGAAATCAATGCTGCCGAAGTGGAGCCGCAAGTTACATGGGGAACCAATCCGGGAATGTGTCTACCGGTCACAGCTTCCGTTCCAAATCCAAATGATGCCGAAACGGCCAGTGAAAAAGATGAAATCAGCCGCGCCCTTGAGTACATGGGTCTAGAAGCAGGCCAGCCGCTTTCAAGCGTCAAAATCGATCACGTCTTTATTGGTTCCTGCACCAACTCAAGACTAAGCGATTTACGGAAAGCAGCCGAGATCGTCCGCGGCCAAAAAGTGAATCCTTCGGTAACAGCCATCGTCGTTCCCGGCTCTTATAGCGTGAAAATGGCTGCTGAAAAAGAGGGGCTTGACGTAATTTTTACAGAAGCTGGTTTCGAATGGCGCAATGCCGGCTGCAGTATGTGTTTGGCCATGAATGATGATATCGTTCCAGCAGGTGAGCGCTGTGCTTCTACTTCTAACCGCAATTTTGAAGGACGTCAAGGAAACGGTGCCCGCACACATCTAGTCAGTCCGGAAATGGCTGCGGCGGCAGCAATTGCTGGCCATTTTGTCGATGTCCGTCAATTTTCTTCACAAGCAGTAAATTCTTAGGAGGTATTGAACGCTATGGAACCGTTACGGACTCATACAGGTCTTGTTTATCCATTAGACCGAACGAATATTGATACAGACCAAATTATTCCAAAACAATTTTTAAAGCGCATTGAACGAAGCGGCTTTGGCCAATTTCTCTTTTACAACTGGCGTTTTGATAAGGACGGAAACCCCCGGACTGATTTTTCATTAAATGCTGAAAAATATCAAGGTGCTTCGATCATGGTTGCCGGTGAAAACTTCGGCTGTGGCTCATCGCGCGAGCATGCCCCATGGGCAATTCAAGATTACGGCTTCAAAGTCGTCATCGCTCCGAGCTTTGCCGATATTTTTAAAAACAACTGTGTGAAAAATGGAATTCTCGCCATTCAAGTAACAGAAGAGCAAAAACAGCAGTTCGTAAAAAAAGCGGAAGCCGGACAATACACGCTTACCGTTGATCTTGAACAG
>JAKACS010000125.1 GCA_021821235.1 Bacillota bacterium | reverse complement strand
GCACCGATAAATCCAAAAATGATTGCAGCGGAAATTCCTGAACTTGTTACTTCAAACATCCCGGTTAAAACCCCAACGAGACCGTGCCTTTGCACTTCTTGGAGGGCACCATGAACAAGGGAGTTACCAAAGCTTGTTATTGGAATTGTTGCACCTGCACCGGCAAAGTCGACAAGTGGTTCATATAGGCCGAAACCGTCCAATACCGCTCCAATGACAACAAGCAAGCTTAACGTATGCCCAGGAGTCAGCTTCGCAACATCAAACAATAACTGGCCAATCACACAAATGAGTCCGCCGACTACAAATGCCCAGAAAAACATGGCTCCCAACGTTCTTCACCCCTTTTCTCCATTCATTTCAATTGCCACAGCATGGGCAATACAAGGGATCGTTTCATTTTGCTGAAAACTTAATGGAGACAATAGTGCTCCAGTTGCGACAACAAGAATACGCTTGTATGTTCCGTGTTTCATTTGATTTAAAAGATGCCCGTATAAAACAGTCGCCGAACACCCCGCTCCGCTCGCACCGGATTGAACAGGCTGGTCTTCCTTATAAATCCGCAAACCGCAATCGTCAAACTGACTTCTCTCCATGTTTAAACCGCTTTTTTGAATTAGTTCAAAAGCGGCTTCAATCCCAATTTTCCCTAAATCGCCGGTGATAATTAAATCATAGTACGAAGGTTCTAACTGCAAATCGCGAAAATGTGCCATGATCGTATCAGCAGCTGCCGGAGCCATAGCTCCTCCCATGTTAAAAGGATCAGACAACCCCATATCGACTACCTTGCCAATTGTTGCCGAGGTGATGTATGGATGGTTTTGCGTACCATCATTTTGACAAACAAGCCCAACTCCGGCTCCAGTTACGGTCCATTGCGCTGTAGGCGGTTTTTGTCCCCCGTATTCAGTTGGATAGCGAAATTGCTTTTCAACGGCTGCATTGTGGCTGGAAGCACCTGTTAAGACATAATCAGCCCCTTGATAGTTTACAATGAACGCAGCAAGTGCAAGTCCTTCCATGGAAGTAGAGCAAGCGCCAAACAAGCCGAAATACGGCGTTTGCATGGTTCTGGCTGCAAAGCTTGTCGGCGTTATTTGATTAATTAAATCCCCGGCAAGCAGAAACTTGACTTGCTCTTTTTGGATATTTGCTTTATTTAACGCTGTATGCATGGCTTCTTCCAGCAAAACACGATGGGCTTTTTCATAGGATTCCATCCCCATCCATAAATCCTCATGCAAAATATCGAAATCGCTTGCCAGGTTTCCGTTTGCTTCAAAAGGTCCACCGCTAACCCCGGTTGCGGCAATGATTGGCCGGTTTTGAAAAACCCAAGATTGGTGCCCTTTTAACAATTACAAAACCCCCCATATAACGAGTACTGTTTTGACGAGAGCGACCACAAACGCAGAAAAAACCCCGAAAAGAATAACGGATCCCGCTAATTTAAACATATTACCGCCGACCCCCAGCACAAATCCTTCAGTACGATGCTCAATTGCAGCGGAAATAACAGCATTTCCAAACCCCGTAACAGGGACAGCACTGCCAGCTCCGCTAAATTGGCCAATCCGGTCATATATTCCGAATCCTGTTAAGATCATCGACAAAAAAACCATTGTGGCAACAGTCGGGTTCCCGGCTGTCTGTTCCGTAAAGTTAAAATAGTAAATATAGAAATAACTAATCGCCTGGCCAACGACACAGATCAATCCGCCCACAAAAAAAGCTTTAATACAGTTTTTTAAGATCGGCCGCTTTAATTCATGCTTTTGCTGAAGCTGTTGATATTTTTGTTGCTCCGGCGTTACATTTTTTTGTTTGCTCGCCATGGTCTTTCTCCTCCTTATGTCGTTTCATCTTTCAGCTTGATGATACTCTGAAGCTGTTTTTCGGCTGTTTTATTCGAAAACTTGGGATTTTTCATTCGTTCGTTCAGTCTCACTGCTTCAAGAAAAATTTTATAGTCGCTTGAAACACTGAAATTTTCGTTCGGATATTTTTTTTCAAGAAGTTTGTTGATTTTGGCTTCAATCGCCTTCATTCGAAATCTGTGCATATGCTTTACCTTATAGGCGACAAGCGTATCTTTTTTTCCCTGAACAACTGCAACGTCATAAATTTCAGGAAATGAACTGATGTCATGCTTAATTCTTGCAGCAGTTCCAGCCTTAGTAGGATTGTTGTTGATGATTTGTTCTGGTGCAGGGTTGGTTGTTTTTAACAGCGCCAATTTGCTGTCCTTCGTTTTTCCATTTTGGCTGCATCCTCCGATTGTGGATAAGACTAAAAGGAGCAATATAAATGATTTGCAAATGTTTTTCATAAGCCTTCCTTCCCGCCTATTTGCTTAATTTTCACATGATTTTTTCGCGATTATTTGAATGATGGTCTGTTTTTTCCAATCGGTGAGTTTTTTTATTTTTCGCTGAGAAAAAAATTTTATGCCCTGCCGATTTTTCATTTTTAGAGAAAATGGCTATTTCGGTAGATACTTGTCCATTCAGAACTTTTTTTGAATGAATATATTGGTTTAGATAAAACTTAAGGAGGCTGAGAAATGGTTTTTTCGTAAAGAAACACGATAAACTGATTTATCAACCAGGTTTTTTCCCTTTTTCTGTTCTGCATTAAAGGTTGGAATAGAGATTTCGATATTAAATGAAAACTCGCCGACTGGCGAGTCCCTAAGGACGAAGACAGAGGCGTAGTTGAATTTATGCGTTCAGAATTTATGGATATAAATTCTGATTAGCTAAAAAAACCGAGCTGGCAGGCATCTCGGCTTCTGATTAGTTTCGTAAACAGTTTCCTTCCAAGTAGCGGATAATTTTCCGAACCGCATCTTCGACTGTTTCGCGGTCGCTTTCAATGACAATCTCCGGCATTTCAGGTTCTTCATACGGAGCAGAAATTCCCGTAAAGTTAGAAATTTCACCGTTTAGCGCTTTTTTATACAACTGCTTTGGGTCACGTTGTTCGCAGACAGTAAGCGGACATTTTACATATACTTCAACAAACTCATTTTCGGCAAACAGGGAACGAACCCGTTTTCGATCAAGAAGGTATGGAGATATAAATGCAGCAAGCACGACACACCCTGCCTCAACAAAAAGCTTTGCGACTTCTCCTATTCGGCGAATATTTTCCATCCGATCCGTTTCGGAAAACCCCAAGTCCGAATTTAAACCATGACGAATATGATCACCATCCAGCAGGAAGGTTCTCAGCTTTCTGTTGTAAAGTTCCAACTCAAGCGCATTGGCAATTGTCGACTTGCCAGAACCGGATAAACCCGTAAACCAAATGACTAGACTTTTATGTCCATTCAGACTTTGCCTTAAGTCTTTATCAATTGCTTGTTTTTGCCAAAAAACATTTTCCAACCCAAACACCCTTTTTCAAAAAATTATCCAAAAACACAATCAATATAAACAAACTATTAAGTGAATCGCACAAAAAAATAGCTACCAGGTTCATAAACAATCAAATCGGTTTGATACCCGGTCGATGACGCAAAAAAGGCTGAGGATACCGTTTATTTACTCTCCCGCTTCCCTGTGTTGTTTTAAGCCGTCCATCAGCACATCGATGACTTCTTTGCGGCTGAATTCTTTCGGTGGCCGTTGTCCATTCGTCAACATTTCGCGCACCTTCGTTCCCGATAAAATGAGCCGGTCTTCAAAGGTATGCGGACATGTTTTAATGGAAGCCAGCCCTTCGCATTTATAGCAATAAAATGAATGATCAAATTTTAAGATGGAGATGCCAATTTCCTCAGGATCAAATCGTTCAAAAATTTTTTGGGCCTCATACGTTCCATAGTAATGACCGACCCCGGCATGATCTCTGCCAACAATAAAATGGGTACAGCCATAATTTTTGCGAACAAGCGCATGAAAAACGGCTTCCCGCGGTCCGGCATACCTCATTGCCGCAGGAAATCCGGCAAGCACAACGCGGTCTTTCGGATAATAGTTTTCAAGCAAAACTTGGTAGCTTTTGATGCGAATGTCTGCAGGGATATCATCCTGCTTTGTCTCACCGACAAGCGGATGAAGCAAAAGGCCATCGACCGTTTCCAATGCCGCTTTCTGGATATATTCGTGGGCGCGGTGAACCGGATTGCGTGTTTGAAAGCCGACAATTGTTTTCCAGCCTTTTTCTGAAAAAATCTGCCGCGTTTGCCGCGGTTCAAGGCAAAACGCTTCTTCGCTTTCCCACTCTGGCTGGCGCCAGACTTCAACAGGACCACCAAGATAAACATTGCCGCGATTAAACAGTTTTTTTACGCCCGGATGGTTTTCATCGTCTGTCCCATAGACCATTACTGCCTCCAGCTGTTTGTCAGGCTGAAATCGCTCCAAGACATGGATTTTTCCGATAGCCTGCTGGTTGTATGTCAGTACCACGTGTTCACCCATTGTGATTTCTGCAGCCATCTGCTCCGAAACTGGCAAGGTGACCGGGATCGGCCACACCAGCCCATTTGCGAGCCGCATCTGCAAAACAACTCTTTCATAATCGATTTCGCCCATAAAGCCATCAAGTGGGCTGAAGGCGCCGTTTGCAAGGCATTTTAAGTCTGAAAGAGCCGTTGTGTCGATTTCAATACTTCGTTTCCTGACGTATTCCACTTTCTCACCATAGCAGTTAACCAGTTTTCCACCGTGTGGCTGATTTTTCACCCATTACACCTCTTTACTGAAAGTTCTTTTTGATCAGACTTTGCATACTGGCAGCATGTCGTTGTTTCACCATTCGAATCTCTTTTCGAATTTCTTCAAAATATTTTTTCGTACCCATCTCGTTATGATGGCGGTACTCAATCAACGGCTCAGAAAAAAAATGGAAATCGTAATGCTGAATCAACCTTAACCAGAAATCGTAATCGTGGGTAAACGGCAGACTTTCATCGAAATATCCTATTTCTGTAAAAACTTTCATTTTCAGCATGACCGTACAGCCATTAATTGGGCACCCGCCCCTCATCCTTTTTAAAAAAGAGAGCTTATTTCGAAATGTTTGCCCGATCGCTTCACTACAGATATTGCCGAATGCGTCGATTATATAAAAAGCAGTGTAAGAAGCAGCTGCATTCATTTGTTGCATGTATGCAAGTTGCTTCTCGATTTTGTCAGGCAAAAACCGATCATCCGAGCTCAGCCAGCAAAAGTACTCTCCAGTTGCATTCCGAATGCCTTCATTTAAAGCAGAAGCGGTTCCTCCATTTGTTTTTCTGAAATAACGGATTTGATGCAAATAAGGTTCCAGCAAATCCTGATGCCTTGTTGAGCCGTCATCAACAACGATGACTTCGATTGATTGGTAGGTTTGAGAGAGGGCGCTTTCGATGGCTTTCTGAATATACGGGCAATTGTAAAACGGGATTACGATTGATACTTTTGCCGTCACTGTTTACGCCTCCCCGCTCGTGTAGCTGCTGCGGAAATATCGAATGATATCATGAGCGGACTGACGAAAGGAAATCGCAGGGCTCCAGCCAAGCTTTTTGATGGCTTCAAGTCGATCCGGGTTGGGGACACCCGGCTGCAAGGAGGTTGATTCTTCTTTCTGCTGGAGAGTGAAATTCACTTTCGCAAGTTCTTGAAATTGCTCGGCAACCGTTTTTACCGTCCGCATTGTTCCTGTTCCAAGATCGTACTCATTGCCCGGCTCTCCTTTTTCAAACAAAAGGGCATATGCGCGGACAGCATCGCGGACATCCAGAAAGTCCCTTGTTTGAGCTCCATCCCCAATCGGAAGAACGGGCGGAATTGTACCATTTTCCATCGCAACAATTTTTTCGGCAAAGACTGCACAAACGCCTGTTGAAGGTCCGGGGCCAATTAGGTTGCAAGGATTGGCGATAAGGATGTCCATGCCAAAAAGCTGGTGCCAAGCTCTTGCTACAAGGATTTGCATCGCTTTCGAGACGGCATATGGATGGAGCGGATCCGAAGACAGTGACGGCATTCGCAATGTGGAGCCTACCACAATCGTTCGGGCAATTGGCGCCTTTGCTCGGATGCCTTCAAGCAAATGAACGGTTCCCATCACATTTGTGTGAATCGGTTCAGCCGGATTTGTCCATGATTCGGCGACACTGTTTTTCCCGGCAAGATGAAGAACATAATCGGGTTGGACGAAAGCAATCACGTCCTCCACTTCCCGGTAATTTCCGAGATCGCATTGCAAAAAGGAACCTTCCGATTTCCTTCTTCCTAACCCAACCACTTGAAAACTTTTTTCGGAAAAATATACGCAAGCGTGTTGACCTGTAAATCCATTTGCCCCGGTGATCAGAATCTTTTTTTGCTTAGCCATTGCTCATCATCCAGTTGGACAACGCCGTAATCATTTCCGGATAATCAGGTACAGAATAGTGCAGTTCTTTTCTTGTATCTGTCAAGGTGCGGTCGAGGACGATTTTGCCATCCGGAACGATTTCGACATCCGTTTTTTTGAAAACGTTCTGAAGGAGCAGAAGCAATTCATACTTGGATAGTTTTACAGGAGCCGTTAAGTGGTACAAGCCGGACAAGTCCTGGGTGATGGATTGGTCGATTGCCTTTGCCAATTCCAGAGTAGTAACCCCATTCCATAAAACATTTTGATAGCCGTTGATTTTTCCGGATTGCTGCATAAACCAGTGGAATAAGCCGATGCCATTTTGTTTCTTTTCAGGGCCGATGATCGAGGTGCGGATCGTTAAGTGACGTCCACTTGTTACTTCTCCTAGAGATTTTGTTTTCGCATACACGGATACCCCATCCGGAAGGTCTGTTTCCGTATATCCTCCCTTCGTCCCGTCAAATACACAATCAGTGCTAATATGAATGACTTTTCCGCCATATTTGTCAGCCCATTCCGTTAACAAATGCGGCAGTAAACTATTCAGGCAAATCGCATCGGTCAGTTGGCGAGCAGCCTGTTCATTTAATAGTCCGATACCATTTACAATAACATTCGGGCGCAGTTTCTCTACTAATCTGCGAACCTCGTCAAATTGAACAGCGTCTAAAAAGATGGCATCTTTTTCTTGAATATTTCGGCTTGTAAACCAAACTCCCGTTTTTTCCTTTTTGCGAAAATAATTCAAAATCATGTGTCCAGCCATGCCACTGCCGCCTAAAATGAGGAGCCTCATGATAAGAAGCCTCCCTTTATCAACAGCTCTTTCAGCTCTTGCTTCGTCATCAGTCCTTCGCTTGAATTGTAGCTTTCGAGTTTCACAGAAGGAAATCTGCTGTAATGCTTTCTTAGACCGGGGATGTCGATCGTCGGCAAAATGACGTAATAGTTTTCATCATAAGTAATTGTATTTTTGCTTTCGTATTCGGAAAAAAGGATTTCATGCAATTTTTCGCCCGGACGGATTCCCAGCTCGACGATTTTGACCGTTTTTTTACCGGATGCTTCGATCAATACTTCCGCAAGATCAAGAATTTTGCAAGTTGGCATTTTCATAACGAAAATTTCCCCGCCGACACTTTCATAGGATGCTTTAAAAAGCAATTTAATCGCATCCTCAAGCGTTAAGAAAAACCGTGTCATTCGCTTATCGGTAATCCCAATCAAATTTTTAGTCCTTATTTGATCATTAAACACATGGATGACGCTACCATTCGTTCCTAAAACATTCCCTCCCCTGACACAAACAAATTTCGTATCCGTCTTGAGCATGTTCGCATGAATAATCAGCCTTTCTCCCATCGCTTTCGTGAATCCGTAAAAATTGGATGGGTTGGCAGCTTTATCTGTCGAAATGTACACAACCTTTTTTACATGATGTTTGATTGCGGCCTCTATCACATTCTGTGTCCCGATGACATTCGTTTTTAACGCTTCCAGCGGTTGATCTTCGCAAACGGGCACATGCTTTAATGCTGCTAAATGAAAGAGGTAATCAACGCCGGCACAGGCCTCAATGATACAGTCTTTTTCTTTAACATCGCCGATGATAAAGACAAGT
>JAKACS010000124.1 GCA_021821235.1 Bacillota bacterium | reverse complement strand
AAAAATGAATCTAAAATTCGAAAAGAATAATAGACTCTTGGAATAAAGAGGGAACATATTGATGATTTGCAAAAAAACCACTGGGTATTTGTTCGTCTTCATTATTTTCCTTAAAGGAACTTTTTTTGTAAAATAAGGATATTATAAAAATTAAATGTAAGGAAAGGCTGATTATGACAAAGACATTACTAAAAAATGCAACCATTTATCCGATTACATCAGAACCGTTGCGACGTGCAGATGTTTTAATTGAAAATGGTAAAATCATAAACATTGGTGAGAAAATTGCAACGGATACGAATGTGAAAATGATTGATTGCGGCGAACTTTACCTCCTTCCCGGGTTTATTGATGTCCATACCCATCTTGGACTTTACGATGAAGGAACAGGATGGGCGGGCAATGATGCAAATGAAACAGCAGAAGCGCTGACCCCGCATATCCGGGCGATCGATGGAGTCTATCCATTTGATACAGCATTTTCGGATGCAATCAAAAGTGGTATTACAACGGTACACATTATGCCAGGAAGCGCCAATGTCATCGGCGGAACAACATCGGTAATTAAAACTGCCGGAAAAAATATTAAAAAAATGATTGTCCGTGAGATTGCCGGCCTGAAAATCGCTTTAGGGGAAAACCCGAAGCGGATCCACAGCAATGGCAAAAATGATTCAATTACCCGTATGGGGATTATGGGGATGCTGCGTGAAGCCTTTTACGATGCAATGCATACCGATAAGCCGGAGGATTTGCGAATGACACCTATTTTAATGGCACTAAAGAGGGAAATACCTGTTCGAATTCACGCGCATCGTGCGGATGATATTATCACTGCTACAAGGTTTGCTGATGAGTTTAATCTTGATTTGCGGATTGAACATTGTACAGAAGGTCATCTAATCGCTGATGAGCTTTCCGGACGTGGATTAAAAGTTTCTGTAGGACCAACGTTCACGCGCCGGTCAAAAGTTGAATTAAAAAATAAAACGTGGAAAACGTATCATGAGTTATCAAGCAAGGGTGTGGAAGTATCAATAACAACAGACCACCCGTATACCCCAATTCAATATTTAAACATTTGTGCGGGGATTGCTGTCCGTGAAGGTCTATCTGAACAAAAAGCATTGGAGGGAATTACGATTCTTCCGGCGAGAAACTTAAAAATTGACCAAAAACTCGGCAGTATTGAAGCTGGAAAAGATGCCGATTTGGTGTTATGGAGCCACCATCCATTTCATTATTTAGCCAAGCCGATTTGGACGATGATTGGCGGCGAAATTGTTTTTTCACAAACATAATATTGATAAAAATTTACAATAATATTTACAAAAAATTAAACGAAAATCTCTATCTTTTTCATTGTTTTTCTTGTATGATTCTTTTAGTTAGCCTTAGGAGGATTACTGTTTCGACACTACCGACAAAAAATCATATAGGGAAGGCAAATGGTGCGCCACCAGGGAACTGGTTCTAGTGGGTTCGATTCCCACCCCGAAATTTTTTAGGATACTTTACAAAAAATTTCGAGGGTGGGCTGCTTCTTTAGTATGCGGCAGAATGCCCTTTATCGGAGGGATTATCGTGCTGAAAAAACGTGATTTGCAAGATTGTCACATTTTATATGAACTCATTACGCATCCGGATGTCTTCCCTTTTGTGCGTCATAAGGCAGCTTCGTATGAAGAATTTTTATTTATGACAAAGCAAACAATGGAAGCGGAAGAGCGCGGCGAGTTAATTTCACGAACGATTTTAGATGAATGGGGAACGCCGATCGGAACAATCAATTTATACGATATTGAAAATCATGCTGGCTTTTTAGGAACGTGGCTCGGTAAGCCCTATCATGGCAAAGGTTATAACAGCGCAGCAAAAGAGGTGTTTTTCAATGAACTGTTTTTTGAGTTGGGGATTGAAACCATCTTTATGCGGATCAAAAAAGAAAATATCCGCTCGATTAAAGCTGCTGAAAAACTTCCTTTTGTAGTCAAAGTCAATGAGACAAGAAAGTCAATTTATGAACAGCTAAATGCAAAAGGAAATGTGTATGATTTGTACGAAATTTCAAAAGACCAATACACACTCCATGTTATGCGGACTGCATCCCATCAGCCAATCGAAAGCGATCGATTAGAGGCATGAAGAATACGCAAAAAGACTAAATCAATCGATTTAGTCTTTTTCTACTGATTTTAATCAATGAGGTTCATATCAGTCCCCTCATTCACTTCACCCAATCCCATATAATGCATAAGTTCCTCGAGTTCTTCGTCTGTCAATGTTTCAAACCTTCCATCATCGAAAAAAACTTGTGTTTGATTTGGATTAATTCGATTTACTTTAAAATTCATCTCATTACCCCTTTTCGTTGATGATTATCTCCTATTATCAACGAAAAGAAGTTTTTTATTCAGGCAATTCGAACTGTTTCATTGCAATTTTTTGACTTTTTAGTGAACATGTCCACCTATCGGGCAATGATCAGATTTTCATTCGTTTGCTAAGAACATCAGCGCCGCCTGTAACCGGAATGATGCTTCCCGTAATAAAGCTGGATTGCTCATCGGCAAGAAAAGCAATCACGCGCGCAACATCCTCTCCTGTTCCAGGCCTGCCAACTGGCGTTTGCTGATCAAAAATGGCTGCATCAGCTATGTTCTTTTCCTTCCATTCTTTTGTAATATCACCAGGGCAAACCATATTGGCAGTGATTCCATTTTCAGCTTCTTCAAGGGCGATCGTTCTAGTCAGCGAGGCTAAACCTGTTTTTGCAGCTGCAAAAGCAGAACGATAAATCCAGCCGGGAGCCGTCTCAACCCGATCAAAACCGAACGTTATAAACCTTCCCCACTTTTTTTCCCGCATATGAGGAATAATTAGTTTTGCTAAGAAAAAGGCGGACGCCAGATTTCCGTTCATTAAATAATTCCATTCTTCAACAGTATATTCGGTCATTTTTTTCGGCTGATGGATATATGGACCTGCGTTATGTATCAAGATATCAATGGAGGAAAAAACAGAAAGTACCTGTTCAACCATTCGGCTGCACTCTTTTTCATTGGCAATGTCCGCTTGAAAATAGTCGTTTTTCGTTCCGTATGTATCTGTCAAATGCTTTGCCAAGGAAGAAGCTTCTGATTCACTTTGCCTGTAGTTGATTGCTAGCTGATATCCTTGTTTGGCTAAATATATAGCTGTTCGTTTCCCAATTCCGGCTGATCCGCCGGTAATCAGTGCAATTTTTTCCTTCACAAACGATAACCTCGCAATACCTAATTTTGTTCGATCATTCTCTTCTATGGTAAAAAGAATTTTCAAGATTTGCAAATATTTATTTGCCATTTCAAAAGGTTGCCGATAAGTTTTAATAACGAATGGGCGTTTATCTGCATAAGATGGGATAAGACCGACAAAAGGAAGTGACAGGATGCAGACTGTAATCAATATTTTCAGTTTAAAAGTCAACAGTGTTTCGAATAACGGGTCGATAAATATTGGTGAAGCCCTTCATAACGCCCCTACCGCCAATTCAAAGTCCCAGGGTCACAATGCATCCTACGGTGATTTTGCTCCACCAACAGCGGCAATGGAAAATGTTTTTATTGATCCGGACGTAAACGATATGGGCGACATCGCAAATCCGGCAAACGTCCTTTCAAATCAAATGTAAAAGGACTGAAATAAAATGCCTTTTCAAATCAATATTTTTAATATAAAAACAAACGCACTCAACAACAATGCCAACATGGCCTTTGGCCCCGCCGTCCATAACAGCCATACCGCAAACTCCAAATGGGTTGGCACCAATATGGCCTTTGGCGACCTGTCTCCAAACGGCTCCTTTTCCGCAAATGGAGTAGGCGATTTTGACGTAAGTGACCAGGATCAAATTGCGAACCCTTCTGCACCTATTTCAAACCAATTTTAAATTGGCTGAAAGGATGAATCAACATGTTTCCATGGAATATATTCCCATTTAATAAAGACTCAAAAAACATGCTCCAACAAATGAAACCGGAGGAAATTGACAAGTATGTTCAAGATATTATGGAAAAAATGATACCAGGAACAATGAAAGGAATGATGAATCCTCAAGACATACTCAATCAATTTCAATCACCAATCGGCTCCCAGCAAAGCCAGGATGCGCTTCAATCGGCCACTTTTGAAACACATGATTTTGTTTTTGTGCGGATTCCAATCAAAAATGAAGAATGGTTAAAGCAAATGACCATTTACCATACGTCCAATAAACTGCTTGTCGAACACATCCCCGATTATGAGGATAAGCATTCAATCACCCTACCGGCAATCGTTAGGAAAAAAGGGGCGGCAGCTAATTATCGGGATGGAATTCTTGAAGTTCGTATACCGAAAAACATCGATATGCAATTTTCCCAAATAGACGTGACTGAAATTTAAATAGCGTCGATTTTTTTTGCATTTTTTTCGAACAAAAAAATATGATGTAAGTAGCCATCATCTTATGAGGTGATTTTATGGAAATTGACAAATTAAAACAGTGGCTTGATCTCGCCCAGCAATATCAGGCTCAAGGTTTTTGGAATCAGATTTTCACTGAAAAAACAGTACAAAAAAATGAAATGGATCCTATGGTAAACCCATTTTCCCTTCCGCAAGAATATGCGCCTAAATGCGATTTGTTTGAGTCAGACGGTGTTTTGATTGCCGAAATTGAAGTACCTGGGTTAAAAAGGCAAGATGTCCAAGTTGTCGTTCACGAGCAGTCGCTTGTTATTACCGGAGAGCTAAAGGCACTGCAAGCTACCGGAAAATACTATTTAAAAGAAAGAGTCAACCGCAAGTTTAAAAAAGAGGTAACGCTCCCCTTTCCGATTCTTCCCGATCAGTGCACAAATGAAGTGACTGATGGCGTTTTAGTGATTACCATGCCGATTAAAGCCGAAGACATGGAAGTTATTCCAATTTCATTTGAATCCTCATCCGATTAGAGGCGTGCTATGCGATTCTTCAATCGCTTTTTTAAAAAAGACGATAGGATAGTCAGGAGACTAATGGATCTAGAGAAAAAAGTATCCAAGATGGAAACCTTTTTAAAAGAAAGACAAACAGAGGGCACTCCGAAAAAACAAACAACATCTGAAAAGAAGGAAGAACCGCCAACAATTACTATTGAAAACGTAAGGATTGACAAAGTGGTAATTGAAAAGCTCGATTATGCCAACAATTTTGGACAGCTTGGCATAAAAGATCTATCGGGAAAATTAAACATTGGCACAAGCTTTGAAGGTGACATTGCCAAAGCTGCAGAAGAAAAAATCAGTCAAAACGCAAAAGTGCAAATTCGAGCGAAAAAAGAAGAGGCGTGATGAAAAGAGACAGTCTTAAATCGGCTGCCTCTTTTGCTGGTTTCGTTCATATCTTTTCGTGTTCGTCTTGTTTTGACAACTTGTTCCTGAGCAATTTTGTTTCACTACTCTATTCTTCTCCACTTAGCCTCTCCATCTGTTCATCATATAGCCTGATCAACTCAAGCTTCGCTTCTGACGAAATTGGAGCGGCCAAAATTTTCTTTATAGACAAATAAAATTTTTCATACCTGTTTTTTCTTACTCTTGGATGGGAGTACTCGTCAAGAAGCTCTTTTGTAATCGAGTGCTTTAAAATCGTTTCACTGTTATTTTCCTCTCCGATGAGGTTGCGGTTTTTCCACAATTTTTGATATTCCCGCACTAAAAAATCATAATCCGAGATCCCGTTATTCAACATTCTTCACCCCGTTCTCATTCTCATTTGCATTGTTACATATTTGCGGATCTTATGCAAAAACTAAACGTAAAAAGGAGTTGGATGAAATTGTCGAATTCACCTTACCGATGCCCTAATTGTAAAACGAACCGGAGCCGTTTTAATATTATTCAACAAGTTCCAAAGGCTGTAAAACTGGATCCGCAAACAGGAATGGTCGTTAATGAATATGCGGAAGGAGAGCTTGCGCCATTTCACCTTTCTTATAACGGTCCTGAACTGAAAGTGCAATGCGCCGCCTGTGGCTTAATCGAAGACGAACGAACCTTTATTAAATTTGGAGAAAAGACTATTTAAATATCATAAAAACACCTCATTGTAGAGGTGTTTTTTGTTAACAGGAATCAATTTTCCCCGAAAATCAGTGCTGCAACTCAAGTTTCCGAAAAAAATCCATGGAGTCTATTTTCCAACGCTCAATAGGTGAAAATCTCAACAAATGGAGCGTTCCTTTAAATTGCTGACGCCCCTTTTTTTGTTGCACCAAATCAAGCTCAATCGGGATCTCTAAATTTATTTCTTCAGTTAAATCTTCTGGTGGCAATAAAGGCAATCTTGTCATTTTTATTGTATCAATCTGCGGAAGAATTTTATCCCAAGCAAAAGTTTGCAATGACAGACCTGATACAATTCGCATATCTTGCTGCTTAATACCGGCTATATAGGCGCGCACTGCCTCATACGGATCTGCCTGGTTTAAATATCCATCGAGCACCCCCGCAGCTTTAAAAATCATCAACATATGCGCCAAATCCATCGATTTGGTTCGGTGGGTTTTGCTTCCATAAAAGTGGATGCAAAAATGACCGGGAAAGTTATTTTTCAGTGCACCTGCACCATGTGGCATTCCGTGCATGGAAGCGGCAATCCATTGATCATGGTAAATCACATAAATGGCCCGCCGTTTCCAACTCCATTTTCCGTTATAGATTTGCTTCATGATCTTCGTATCCTTTGCAGTAAGCGGCTGTACGTCGGCATGATTGCTTCCTGCCCTGCGTTGAACGTGAAACCTTTTCCCGGATTCGACATCAAGAATATCAAATTTCGAATATTTCGGAAGCAGGTGATTAACTTCTGACCACGGAAGCATTTCAATTTTCAATTGAATGGTTTCCGCACTGGCGGCAATGCTGCTATTGACAAATAAAAGAATGAACAAAAGAAAAAATGCTGCTTTTCTCATTGGAATCCCCCATTTCAGGACATGAGCTATTTAAAGCGTTACCTGAATTGCAAATAATCATTCACTGAAATGGATGAAGCGAATTCCTGTTCACTTGTTAATTTGATCCTCGAGCATTTCCACAACCATCGAATGGATGATGTGTTGGATTTCCTCTTCACTGTGGTTTGTTAAATATCCCATTTTTTGAAACCATTCACTTTTTACTTTCCAAATAGGGATATATCCATTTGGGTAGTATTCTGTTCCTATTTCGATCCCAATTTCAATAAATGATTCATATTTGTCTTCAAAGACATCGAGCTGGTGAACGTTTTTCCCATTTTGATTGCGTATTAATTCAATAACGAGACGCTTCCCGGATTTCTCAAAATTCGCTTGAAATGCTTGCCTTAGTTCATCGCAAATTTTTTCTAGTTTTATTTCAAAAAAGAGAATTTTTTCTCGCAATGGATTATCGAATTGAATGATTTGTTTCAACCTATCACCCCATAAAATCAATTCAATCTGTCTGTCCATTTTATAGGATTTCCATTGCCTATTCAAACCATTGGCTTGTGAACTACCCCTCCTTATCGACCTTACGATCTGATTGAAGAAGGGGCTTCTTGGGAACTAGATACTTTTGTTAGCTATCTATATTTACCAAGCTACGAGGGTAGGCCCTACCCCTATGGCAGATACCATTTTACATGGCTAGTTTTAGCAAGTTGATACTTGCATTTATATCTCGGTCATGATGGCTATTGCACTCTGGACAATCCCATTCACGAAGGTTTAGATTCTTTACATCTTTATTTTTATAGCCACAGCAAGAACATAGCTGACTGGAAGCATAATTCTTAGGTGCGATTATCAAGTCACGACCTTTCCAGACAGCTTTGTAGTCAAGGAATTCTCTGAATTTAGACCAAGATACTTCGCTGATGGCTTTTGCTAACTTATGATTCTTTTGCATATTCTTCACCTTCAAGTCTTCAATCACAATGACTTGGTTTTCGTTTGTGATGTCATTACTGATTTTGTGAAGAAAGTCATTT
>JAKACS010000123.1 GCA_021821235.1 Bacillota bacterium | reverse complement strand
GATCTTTTTGCCGATGTCGTTGTACTGGCTGACGGGGTAAACTCACTCTTATCAAAACAATTGGGATTTCATAAAGAACTACGTCCTGATGAAGTAGCACTTACCGTAATGGAAGTCATCAATTTATCGAAAGAAAAAATCAACGACCGTTTTAACCTCGAAGACAATCAAGGGTGTACAATCGAAATTTTTGGAGATTCGACAAAGGGCAACTTGGGAACTGCCTTTTTGTACACGAATAAAGAAAGTTTAAACATCGGCGTTGGAACAACTTTATCGAGCATGATCAAGGCAAAGCTTAAACCATATGATCTGCTTGATTACTTAAAAAATCACCCGATGGTTAAACCGATGCTCGCAGGCGGTGAATCGGCAGAATACCTTGCCCATTTAATCCCGGAAGGCGGCTATCGGTCTGTTCCAAAAGTGGCCGGTGATGGCGTCGTCGTGGTTGGTGATGCCGCACAGCTTGTTAATGCCATCCATCGTGAAGGATCAAACATGGCAATGTCATCAGGAAAAATGGCAGCAGAGGCTATTATCAAGGCGAAAGCAGCCAATGATTTCAGCGCTACAAACCTTAACAGCTATCGTGATGCCTTGTATAACAGCTTTATCATGAAAGACTTGGAAAAATACAAAGATGCCGCCCATACTTTTGAAAAATACCCGCAATATTTTAAAGAATACGTTCCAATGATGAATAGAGCGGCAAGCAAATTCTTTACGGTTGATGGGACTCCAAAACGTGACAAACAAAAGGATATTATGCGTAGCATCACTTCTGAGCGGGGAACGATCAACGTGCTTAAGGATATGTATCGTGCTTGGAAGGCGGTGAAGTAAAATGTCAACAACTACTCTTGAAGAAAAACAATACCTTCTCCGGTTTAAGTGTGATACGAAATCCCATTTAACGGTGCTTGATCATGATGTTTGCATGACCCAATGTCCAGAAAAACTTTGTACCGTTTTTTGCCCCGCTGAAGTTTATAAGTGGGAAGGAACCAGAATGCAGGTTGGCTATGAAGGCTGCCACGAATGCGGCAGCTGCCGGATTGGCTGTCCTTATCAAAATATTAAATGGGAATATCCAAAAGGCGGGCATGGAATCGTATTCCGGCTTGCATAAGAAAAAAGGAGTCAGTTGCTCATCTTGCAGCTGGCTCCTTTTTTCATTGTCAAATGCCAAAACTATCATATTTTTTCCTGTATGTATGTTTTTTCACAAAGGAAACAAAAAAGAAGGAAAGCGAAATGGAAAGAAGGAATGATGGAGTTAGCTGATTTTCTCTTGTAGGTTTGAGGTGTGGAGTTCATCGTTCTTACTGTATGTTTCTACCGTACGGGCAAGCTTGATCGCCTCATCAATTGAATCGATTGGTGGGGAGGTATAAAAAGCTTGATCCCAGTTAAAGTTCCCCTCAGCATTTGCGGAATAGATGCTAACTTTCCAATAATAATAGTCCCTTTGCTGTTCAGGATTTTCTTCACCTTCAAGGGCGATTAGCCAATGGGTTGATAGGAGTGCCGGAAATGAAATATCGTTTGCTGAAAAGGCGGTGCGGTCATTGAGCCCAATTGGAATCAAAGCCTTTTGGTAAAAATCACGAAAATTAGGATAGCTCATATTGTCACCCTTTCGTAATGGTATACAACCATTATATGAAAGTTTCTTCTTTATTTTGAGCAAAAGGAGCAAATTTTTTAAAAAATTTAAGAAATTTTCGAAAGTTTGTCACAACTTAATGATCACAAATTAAAATCATTGGTTGAAGTGACCTCGCTCACACCATTCTCCTGATTTGGCTTTTATACTAAATAGAGAAAAATTAATGGGGTGAAAAAAATGAGTGGTTGTATGAATGCCTTTTCAGGTACGCCTGAAGTTGAATTATCTGCAGGGCTGGCTCAATTAAAAGAAGAACACAAAGGTTTGTATGCAATGTTAGATGGAGTATTTTCACTTGTTGAAAAAATTGAAAATGAAGAAGCGGTCGCTGTAAATTTTGCTGAATTAAGAAAAAAAGTAAGTGAATTTAAAGCAGTGCTTGATCCTCATTCTGAGCGGGAGGAGAATGTGCTGTTTCCAATGATGGGCGACTATATTGGAACAACTTCCGGTCCAATTGCTGTTATGGAATATGAGCATGAACAGGCGAAGGATTATATTAAAAGCTTTTTGGAAAAATCAGAAGCCGTGCAAATTTCTGAGGATGAGATAAAAAAGTTAAATGAGTTGGTAAAAAATGCTTACCTAATTTTGACGGAACATTTTGGCAAAGAAGAAAATGTCCTCTTCCCAATGGCGGAGCGAATGTTATCCGCAGAAGAAAAAGAAGAATTTTATCAAAAAATACAGCAAATCAAAGGATAGTAAAAAGGATGGGAGAAAGTTCCCATCCTTTTTACTTGCTCCATGTATATACTTCCTTATCGGAAGGAAGCAGATAACTTGTTAAGCCGATGATTGGTAAAAGGCCAAGCAGTCCAATCATTGTCGGCAGTCCAGTAAAGTCGGCGATAGAGCCCAGTCCCACTGAGCCAATTGCCCCCATTCCAAACGCAAGGCCGACGGTCAGCCCTGACATCATGCCGATTTTGCCAGGGATGAGTTCTTGAGCATAAACAACTGTAACTGAAAAACTGGTCATCAAGATGAAGCCGGCGGCAAGCAGAAAGAGAAACGCCATATAGGATGGCAAATAAGGAATGAGCGCTGAAAAAGGAATCGTTGCCAGCATGGAAAAGGCAATGATATTTTTCTTGCCAAACCGGTCGGAAAGCGGGCCGCCAAAAAAAGTTCCGAAAGCTCCAGCTACGAGAAAGGCGAATAAGAAAAACTGTGATTCACGGATCGACATTCCATATTTCTCAATGGCATAGAAGGCATAAAAATTTGTCATACCCGATATGTACCAAGATCGCGCGAAGATTAGCAACAGAATTAAAAATAATGCTTTTCCCACCCCTTTGGCAATACCGTTTTGGTTGCCTTTGGTTGCTTTCTTTTTCAAAGAAGCGGCTGCCTGTACCAATTGTCTGTTGTACCAAATGGCAATATAGGCAAGCAAAACAACAGCAAGTGCAGCAACAATGGAGAACCAAGAGGCACCCCTTTGGCCTAAAGGGACAAAAATTAATGCAGTAATCAGCGGGGCCAATGCCTGACCTGAATTGCCGCCAACCTGATAAATCGATTGGGCAAGCCCTCTTCTTGTTCCTGCAGCCATATGTGCTACCCGGGAACCTTCCGGATGGAAGACGGCAGAACCGAGACCGATAAAAATGACGGACAATACAATCCACTGAAAGCTGGTCGCAAACCCAAGACTGAGGACACCGGCAAATGTAAATGTCAGTCCCACGGGCAAAGCAAATGGCATTGGTTTCTTATCAGTAAATAAGCCGATCACCGGCTGCATTACCGAAGATACCATGTTTAATGAAAAGGCGATGATGCCAAGCTGGGTATAAGTTAGTCCCATGGATTTTTCCAAAATTGGGAACATTGCGGGTACGACCGCTTGGATTGCGTCATTTAATAAATGGCTGATGCCGATAATAAACAGGATTTTAAAAACGGTTGAACTGTTGGCATCTGCTGTCTTTGACTGGATTACTGCTTGCTGCCCCATCCATCATTCTCCTTTACTCGTTTTCTATAATCTTTATCTTACAAAATTCTTCGAAAAAAATAAATTTAATCTTTCGGTTTCCTAAAAAAATAAATCGCTCCTAAAGATAGGATCGATTTACGAGGCTAGTGGCAATTGGATTGTAATCGTTGTTCCGGCGTTTTCCTCGCTATCTACCTGGATGGTTCCGCCGAATGAGTGCACAATTCGTTTGCATACGACCAATCCGAGCCCGGTACCTGTTTTTTTTGATGTGTAAAACGGCTGAAATATTTTCTTTAATTCGTCTTTTGATATTCCTTTGCCGTTGTCGGCTATTTTGATTTCACAAGCCGCCTTCTGCTTTTTGAGGGTCATTTCCAATGTTCCTCTGCTTTCGATTGATTCGAACGCATTTTTGGTAATGTTTAAGATCACTTGCTTCATTTGGTCTTTGACACATTCTACATTGACAGGCTCGGATGGAAGATGCCAAACACATTCGACATTATGAAGATGACCGTCTGACACGATGATCGGTCTTAGTTCATCGATTGTTACAGCAAGATTCACAACCTCAAGTTTTTGCACAGTTGGTTTGCCCAGTATTAGAAATTCACTGACAATCTCATTGATTCGATCAAGTTCTTTATGAATCACGTCAAAATAATAATGATCCTCCGGAGAAGTGTATTTTTCGCTTAACAACTGGATCAAACCTTTAACACCGGTAAGCGGGTTGCGAATTTCGTGCGCCGTACTAGCTGCCAATGTACCGACAAGTTCCAGTTTTTGTGCTTCGTTTTGTTTTTTTTCTTCTCTGGTTTGTTTTTTTAATAAAAAATACTTTAGAAGAAGATAAAAAACATGAGCGAGGATAAGCACTGGCAAAATCTTTTCGACAAAATCCTTGCTGATGGCTTTCCAATCCTGGTTTGCTATTTTTACGTTGACATTCCATGGCAGATGATCAATTGGAACCTTTACCCATTCTCCGTTTTTCAAAGAAGGATGAAGTTCGCTGGCGGTTGTTATAACTGCATTCGTGCCATTTGAAATGACCAGTTCTGAATCGGGTGTAAGAACTTTCATCAAATTGGCGATGTAATCGAGTTTTAGCTGAGCAACAAATAGCGCCTTAAGCGTATTGTTTTCGTTAGAAACTGGAACAGCCAGGCCAATAACCGTTTGCCCGTTCTTTACCGTTTCAGGCTGATTTGAGATGACCGTATCGTTCAGCTTTACTGCTTCATGGATGTAATCCGATTTAGAAAAATCAGGAGAAGAAGAAAGCGGATCCGATTCAGCAAGTACTTTTCCGTTTCGGTTAAGCAAAAATAATTCACCATACCGCGGATCACGACTTTGAATTTGTTTTAGCAGCGGCTGAATTTTTCCCGGTGAATCTAGGTTTGTATTTACAGATAGTGAGAGGATATTTAAGCTTGTAAGTGTTTCGCTGATTAATTGATCCCAGTTTTTTTGATGAATCGAGCCAACCCAAAGGGCTTGATTCTTTCTCTCTTCCTGATCCCGCTTGATGATTCCATTGAAAAAATAGCTTCCAAAAAGGATTACGGGAAGAATAACAATCAAAACATAGAGCAAACCATTGCCACGAATTTTTTTCATATAAAAACCTCTAGTAAAAATTGACTGTTTCTATTATAACATTTTCACGGTCAAATGGGACGAAAGAATAGGGAAAAAGTGTAGCAAAACTACAACATCATCCTACCGTTGGAAAAGGGCTTAATTTTAGAAGGGAATTGACAGTATAGTAAAATTTTCTTATAATAATTTTGAAATTGAGATATTTACAAAATGCAAGTAGATCGCTAAAATCATATCCCGATGGTATGTATTCGGATTGTTAAAAAGGGTGATTGTTACAATGGAGAAGGATTCAACATCTCAATCGCTGAAACTATTTATTGTTCTATCCAGAGCCTATAAGGCAATTAATGAGCATGTAAATAAGGCAATTCAACAGAACGGCTTAAACCCGACGGAGTTCGCTGTTCTTGAACTTCTTTATCATAAAGGGGATCAGCCTTTGCAGCAAATTGGCGGCAAAATTTTGCTTGCAAGCGGCAGCATCACATATGTTGTCGATAAACTCGAACAAAAGGGCTTGTTGAGACGTGTTGCCTGTCCAAATGACCGTCGTGTCACCTATGCTCAAATTACCGAGGAGGGCAAAGAGCTGATTGAAGAAATTTTTCCGGAACACGCCAAGCGGATTGATGAGTTGATGTCCAGTTTATCGGAAAATGAGAAGGCGGACGCGATTCATTTGTTGAAAAAATTAGGACTGCCCGCAGGCAAATTTTAAACGGTGATCAGCCGTTCTTTTTTTGAGGCCGGCCATGCTTTTCAAGAATGGTAGAAGAGATAAATCCTGAGGCGGAGTTCTTACTGCCCATTACTGAGCGATATAAAAAGCGAAGCACTTGTATACGTGCTTCGCTTTTTGATGTAAATTATTGTGCAGTTATTGTTTTAGTTGTTACGCTCAATTTGCCATCTCTTACGACAGCTTCCAGTTTTCTTGCATCTGGCTGATCGAGAATAAAGTCAGCAATCCTGTCTTCTAATTGTTCTTGAATGACACGACGCAATGGACGGGCGCCAAAAATTGGATTGAAGCCGAGTTCTGCCAATTTTTCTTTTGCCTCAGGACTGATTGTCAATTCAAGCTGCTGCTCTTTTAACGCTTCTTGCAGCTCGTTACCCATCAGATCAACGATTAAAAGCAGATGTTCTTTTTCAAGTGCCTTGAATTCAATAATGTTGTCAAAACGGTTTAGGAATTCAGGCTTAAAGAAGCTGCCTAAAGAATCGATGATGCTTGCTTCTTCATCGGTATCATTTTTTCCAAAACCAACATGAATGGCTTTTTGACCCACACCAGCGTTGCTCGTCATAATGATGACCGTATCTTTAAAACTTACGGTTCTGCCCTGGCTGTCTGTAAGGCGGCCGTCTTCCATCATTTGCAGGAACATATGCTGAACATCCGGGTGCGCTTTTTCAATTTCATCCAGCAAAATGATGCTGTATGGGTTCCGACGTACTTTTTCTGTCAGCTGGCCGGCTTCTTCGTGGCCTACGTAACCTGGCGGTGAACCAATTAGCTTTGAGACACTGTGTTTTTCCATGTATTCACTCATATCTAGACGAATCATCGAGTCTTTTGAACCAAACAGTTCTTCTGCAAGCGTTTTGGTTAATTCTGTTTTTCCAACACCGGTCGGCCCGACGAATAGGAAGGAACCGATGGGGCGATGCTTTGATTTTAAGCCGGCACGGCTTCTGCGGATTGCCTTTACGACCTTTTTCACGGCTTCGGCTTGTCCGATCACTTTGCGATTGATGTTTTCTTCAAGATGTTTCAGTTTAACTTGTTCATCTTCTTGCAGCTTACCAACAGGGATACCTGTTTTTTGTTCAATGATTTCTTGAATATGTGCAACTTCGACAACGGGTCTTTCAGAAGCGGCAGCAGAGTTTAGCGATTTTTCTAGCTTTGATTCTTCATCGCGCAATTTTGCAGCTTTTTCATAGTTTTCAGCCTTTAAGGCTTCTTCTTTTTCTATAGCAATTTTTTTTAGCCTGCTCTCGATTTGATCTGTGCTTTTGTAATCTGAAGTCAAGTTGATTTTTGATCCTGCTTCATCAAGCAAGTCGATTGCTTTATCCGGTAGGAAGCGGTCTTGAATATAGCGGTGCGATAGCTGCACGCAAGCCTTAATTGCTTCATCCGAGTATTTGACTTCATGAAAGTCTTCATACTTCGCTTGGATTCCGTTTAAAATTTCGATGGCAGATTCCAATGATGGTTCAAGCACATGAACAGGCTGGAAACGGCGCTCTAAGGCGGAATCTTTTTCAATTTGGCGATACTCTTTCAGAGTTGTTGCTCCGACAACTTGCAGCTCGCCCCTTGCCAAAGCAGGTTTTAATATATTGCCGGCGTCCATTGAACCTTCTGCAGAACCAGCGCCAACAAGCAGATGAATTTCATCGATAAAGAGAATCACGTTTTTACGCTTCTGCAATTCGGCGATCAGCTGTTTCATCCGCTCCTCAAATTGGCCGCGAATGCCTGTATTGGCAACAAGTGAAGCAACATCAAGCAAGTAAACCTCTTTATTTTGCAATTTTCCTGGAACCTGTCCTTCGGCGATTTTAAGGGCAAGTCCTTCAGCAATAGCCGTTTTACCAACTCCAGGCTCACCAATTAACACAGGGTTGTTTTTATTGCGGCGATTTAAAATTTCTGTCACCCGTTTAATTTCTTCATCACGGCCAATGACTGGATCAATTAATCCCGCTTTTGCCAACTGTGTCAAATTGCGGCCAAATTGGTCAATGAAACCATTACCGCCTTTTTGATCGGTTTGCGGTTGGTGGTAGTTAACATTTGGCTGTTGGCTTGATTGCTCAAATGGGTTATTTTTTGCCGAGAATAATTGATC
>JAKACS010000122.1 GCA_021821235.1 Bacillota bacterium | reverse complement strand
ACCGGGCGCAGCAGAATATAAACAGAACCGTTGAAGCGACAAAACCTAGTAACTCAAATACAAAAATATACAAAATGATCATTCCAAATACCGCTAAAAGCATTTTCGTTTCTTGCCATGGAATTTTGGTTTCATTGCTATCAGCTTCTTTTCCTTTTTCTTTTTCAAAATATAAAGCAATTGACAGCACCATCAATAAAATACCCAACCCTGTTGGAATAACATCTGAGTCGATCGGAACATACGGGTAGGCCGGCAGCTGCAAGCTGAAAACCAAATAAAGGATGGAAAAGAAAAATAACACGACGGCCACTCGCTGATTTGTTGTTTTAAGCACCACTGATCCACTCCTTTAAGAACGGAAGCCTCTGCATGAATAGGCATCGGCTCCGTTAACTAGTTCTATTTTTTCGAAAGCCCTAACTCACTTAGTAATGATACATAGTCCTTTTGTTGCTGATCAAGGAAAGTCTTGTATTCCGCACTGTTCATATATTCCTCATTCCAGCCGTATTGTTCGCGAATTTTGGCCCATCCCTTGGAATCACTTAGTTCCTTAAATTTTTGTTCATAATAGTTTAGTGCTTGCGGATCCATGTTTGGCGGTCCAAAGAAGCCCCTCCAGTTAATAAAATCCGCATCAATTCCTTGCTCTTTTGCTGTTTTAAAAGTAGAAATCACATCTCCCTTTAAGCGCTGATCTGCTGTGATTCCAAGTACTTTTACTTTTCCTGCTTTCACTTGCTCAACCGACTCCGCAATTCCAGTTGAGTATACTTGGACACTGCCATTTAACAGCGCCGTTAGCGCTCCTCCGTTTGGATCTGATACGTATTTAATCTTTTTAATGTCTACACCAGCAGCTTTAGCAACTTTTACAAACTGTATATGATCCATACTTCCCGGAGATGAAGTTCCGATAACAGAAATCTTTGTTGGATCCTTCTTCATATCAGCAAACAAATCAGTAAGTGAATTCCACTTTGCATCTGCCTTAACGACAACGGCTCCATAATCAGCAATTAAATTGGCAATTGGGGTAAAATCTTTGTAACCAAATTGGGACTGGCCGTTTAATGGCACTAACAGAAGCGGCGGTGAGGCGACAAATAAATGATATGGATCCTTTTGCGAATGAACGTATGCCCAACCGACCGCACCTCCTCCGCCAGGTTTATTGATAACACCAATATTTTGCTCAATCAACTTTTCCTCTGAAAACACTTTGGCTGCCATTCGGGCTGTTGTATCCCACCCTCCTCCTGCACCAGCAGGCGCGGTCAGCTCTATTGATTTTTTCGGCTGCCAATTACCGGTTGCGGCATTCTTGCTGGTTTCATTTGTGCCGCTAGATTTCGTTGTGCTTGAACAAGCAGCCAACGCAAAAAGCATGACAAAGCCCAACACCCATACAAATACTTTTTTCATCATAGATCCCCCTCGTTTCATCATTATTTTGTTATCTCTTCCGAAAAAACATTTTCGAAATTTAAGAATATTCTAAAGGATACATCTCTAAATGTAACCGTTTCCAAAATAAACGATTTAAACTTCATTTTGTCTATTTTGTTCATTTTGTTCACAGTACAATCGATGCTGAAGTTACATTCAGAACCATCACATTAAAAAAATACTCCCCTTTAATAGGGAGTACTCCTCTGTTGGTGTGGATAATATTTTCGCTCCGGCCTTCCAACGATGCCATATTCAAGCTCTGCTCTGCAGCTGCCAATTGATATTAAATACTCCAAATAGCGTCTGGCGGTTGTGCGGGAGGCACCCATTTTCATGGCAACTTCTTCTGCGGATATTCCTCTTATCCCCTCCTCCATAATCATCACAACCTTTTGCAACGTTAATTGATCAATTCCTTTCGGCAGTTTTCCTTGACTCTCTTGAACTGAAAATTGGTTACTAAAATAGTGATCGATTATGGCTTGATCAAGTTCTTCATGGGCTTCCAGCAAAAACTGCTTATTTTTATAGTTTTCGATAATTTCCGTAAATTTTTCCAAAGAAACCGGTTTAATTAAATAATTAAAAACTCCATAGCGAATCGCCGTTAATAAAAAGTCTTTATTTACAGAAGCAGTTACAATGATTATATCCGTTTGCGGGGCAAGTTCCCTAATTTTCGGCAGCAAATCAGTTCCTAATTCATCCGGCAAATACACATCTAAAATCAGCAAATCGACTACATGATTTTGAATAAACTGAATGGTTTCTTCCGCATTCTTGGCTTTGCCAACAATCTGGATATCCGAGAGCTTTAAAAGGAATTTTTCATGAAGGGACGCAACGCGAAAATCATCTTCGGCAATTAAAACATTCACCACATGGCAACCCTCCTAACCCACTTGTGGTTGTGACTCTATTTTAGGAATATAGATGGAAAAAACCGCGCCACCTTCCTCGCCATTATGAATTTCGATTACGCCATTTAATTTTTCGACTACTTCTTTGACATTTGCTAAACCGTAGCCTCTGCCTACCGTACCTTTTGTTGAAAAGCCCCTGTCGAAGATTTTGTCTAGTTCTTGTTCGGGAATGCCATTACCGTTGTCTGCTATTTCAAAAACAAGGTCATGTCCCATATCCAGTGCAAAAAAAACAACTTCCCCATTCGACTTTCCCATTGTCGACTCAATGGCATTGTCGATTACATTTCCGAGAACCGTGATTAACTGTGATAACTCAATATGGGAAGGTAACGGCTGTAAAGAGCTATTTTCATCCAAGATTAATTTCACTTTTTTCTCTGAAGCCTTGCCAATTTTTCCAAGGAGAATCGCTTGGACTCTTAAATCCTGGATTTGATCAAACAAAATTCTGTTTTGACTGTCATTGAGCTCAGTTTCTCTTTGAATCATTCGAATTGCTTTATCGTATAAACCCAACTGTAATAACCCTGAGATCACATAAAGTTTGTTGGTATATTCATGTGTTTGTGCACGTAAATCTTCCGAATATTTCCTCACTTCTGATAAAGTGTTGACCATTTCCTGAATTTCCGTTTTATCGCGAAAACTTGCCACAACTCCGCTCACTTTGTTATTTTCAATGATCGGTGTCCGATTGACAATGACTGTGTGCTCGCCAATTTTCAGTTCTTGATCTGTTTGCATTTCGCCGTTTTTTAATACCTCATACATCTTCGTATGTGGAAGCAGCTCTTCAATTTTTCTGCCAATTGCATGGTCAGAGACGCCGAGAATCTTCTTCGCAGTCGTATTAATCATCGTGATAGCGCCTTCAAAATCAACCGCAATGATTCCTTCTTTAATGGAAAGCAGGATCGCTCCCCTTTCATTATACAACGAAGCAATTTCATGCGGCTCTAAACCAAGTGTGTCTTTGCGAATGTTTCTCGCTAACAAAGTCCCACCAATTGAACCTAAGACCAAACTTAATAGTGAAAACAAGCTAATCTTAAGAATTTTCTCAAATATACGATATTTGATATCATTAATTAAAAAACCGACGGAAACAATCCCGATAATTTTGCCTTGGTCATCAAAAATAGGAGATTTCCCGCGCAAAGACGGTCCAAGGGTGCCTACTGCTTTTGAAGTATAATACTCGCCAGCCCGCAGTGCTTGGTCATTATCGCCACCCACCATTTTATCCCCTATTCTACTCGGGATGGGATGGGAGTAGCGGATTCCATCTTCATTTCCAACCACAATAAATTCCGCTCCAACTTGCTTTCGAATTTTTTCAACGAGCGGTTGAATCACCTTTGATGGATCATCAAGGGTGAAAGCTTGATGTATCGCAGGCATGATGGAAACGGTCTTTGAAACTTCCAATGCCCGTTTCCCCATCTGATCTTCTACTTGGTTCCACTCCATAAAGGTAAACGATACGGATAAGAGCAAGATTATAAACACCATCAAAAAAATAATCAGACAAAGAATTTTCGTTTGAAGCGTAACCTTTAGAAAGCTTTTCCCCATCGTAAACACCCAAACATTTAGAATATTAAATTTGAAATATTGGCAAATGTTCAATCAAAATCCAGTCGCAGACGATCATTAACGTTTCATCTTAATGAACAAGTGTTAAAGGTCTTCTCCCACTTAAAACCGCATCGATATTTTTCACGCATAAGTCCATCATTGCTGTCCGGCTCTCAATGCTGGAGCTGCCGATATGCGGCAGTGCGACAACATTTGAAAGGTTTAGCAGTGGATGATCGGCGCCAATCGGTTCCTCAGCAAAAACATCCAATCCGGCTCCGGCAATTTCTCCTGCCATAAGTGCCTCGGATAATGCCTGTTCATCAACAACCGGTCCCCTGCCAACATTAATAAAGATTGCCGTTTTTTTCATTTGTTGAAAAACTTCCCGGGTAAATAAATTTCTTGTTTCTGGCGTAAGCGGTGTCAAGCATACTATAAAATCAGCATTTCGGGCTAATTCTGTAAACGATGCATAGATTGCACCGAGCTGTTTTTCCACTTCCGGTTTTCTTGTTCGATTATGGTAGAGAATCTTCATTTCAAAACCGGATGCCCGCTTGGCAACCGCCTCACCAATTTTCCCCATGCCAACAATGCCAATTGTTTTGTGGTGAATATCCTGGCCGGCGAGCAACAATGGGCTCCAGCACTTCCATTCGTCTTGTTTTACCATTTCTGCCGCCTCTATCAGCCTTCTTGCGGTTGCCATTAACAAGGCAAATGTTAGATCAGCCGTTGTATCTGTTAACACATCGGGTGTATTGCATACTGCCACGCCTTTTTGACTTGCGGCAGCAAGGTCAATATTATCAAAGCCGACAGCCATGTTGGCAACCACCTTTAAGTTGCGTCCCTGCTCCAACAAGCTTTCATCAATTCGATCGGATAGCATCGTTAACAAGGCATCTGCCCGCCGTGCTTCTTCGATCAACACGTGTCTTGGCACCGCCTCATCATCACGGTTCCACATGTTTACTTCGTATTTTTCTGTTAGCGGTTGAATGACGGATAGTGGAAGTTTTCTTGTAATAAAAATATACGGTTTCACGACAACAGCTTCCCTTTCTAAAATAACTGCTTTTTTCATTATTTTAACATATTCTACTAGCGAACCGGATACAGCCACTCGGGGATTGTTAAATTAAATTTTTTCACGGGAGCTCCGACAATGTACAAAAAGCTTCCTAAAAACCGCTCATACTCCTTTGATTGCCGTAGAATCTTCGTTAATTGCTCCTCGAGAAGCTTTTTGTCCTGTTCCGAGCGCGTCAAATAATACCGTTCAACACACTCAAAATAGTGGAGTGGAAACAAAATGCGCGCGTACAGCAGCTTCCAAGAAAAAGGAGAGAGTGGAGCAATCGATTGATATTCTTCAAAAAAACGCCTGAGTTCGGGCTCATAGGTTTGAATATTATAGAAATAGCGTTCCCTTGTCCATTCTGCTAAATCGCGGCTTCGATGGTCAAATACCCAGTCAAATGGATTTTTCCAAAAAAATTCTTGGCCCCACGATTTTTTTGAAAAGCGTTCATGGCAAACGGTTCCATTGTCTGCATCTGTAGGATCATCGTCAATTTCCGTGTCAACTAAAAATTGGATGGCGTTTTCCGTTAAACCAATATAATAAGGAAACGACTCAACAAACATTCGTTCAAATTCGTCTTCCGGTGTTTGGAAAAGAAGCCCATTCCAAACTTTTTCCATTTGCTCAAGCCGTTTTTCCCATAGTCCTTTCCATTGGCCAATCCGCTTGGAGCGCTCAATTTGAAACGGAATTCTTCTGCCCCGTTCATGAAATTTCGCCAGTTTGCGCCCAAGTTTCATTGTACTCCGCCGGTCTGCTTGTCGGCTTGCTAACACACAGTAACTCTTGTTTTCCCATGTTGTTAAGAGCTTTCCTTCTTTCGAGGGTACAAAAACAGGAACGTGGCGATCGCCAAAATTTCTTAAGTGGTCGGCAATTTGTCCCAATTCAATTAGATCTTCTTCCTGATAATGCTCGGCTGTTGCTGGAAAATAAATCCATCCATTTCCTCGCAACGCTTCGTATGAATCAAGCTGAATCGAACCATCCACTTTAATTCCGTATTCTTTTTCAAGCATTGTTTGCAGCATATTTCTTCCCCCTTCCTTCAGGTCCCCTACAACATTTATATGTGGCCGCAGCTTTTTAAAGTATAAGGAAAAGAATTACGGAAACGCTAATCCTTGAAAAAGAAATCATGGCGTTTTTGTTCCTTTTTTCCGCTGTCAGCATATTTTAAGAAAAAGGATTATGAACTGTGAAAATCAAAAGAAAAGGTGAGAAGAAATCATGGCGGAAAGCAAGAAAGTAGATATTATCGAGCAAACGGCCCGCAAATGGTTATCAGAGCGAGGAGTGACGATTCAAGATATCGCAAGCCTTGTTTATTATTTGCAGGAAAAATACCATGAGAACTTAACAATGGATGATTGCATCACGAATGTGGAGCGAGTCCTTTCAAAACGGGAAGTTCAAAATGCGATTATAACAGGAATCCAGCTCGATGTTCTTGCCGAAAAGGGTCTTCTCGAAGAACCGCTGCAATCGATCATTGAAACAGATGAAAGTTTATACGGCGTCGATGAAATCTTGGCCTTTTCCATCGTAAATGTATACGGCTCAATCGGGTTTACCAATTACGGCTATATCGATAAGCAAAAGCCGGGAATTTTAAACCATTTAAATGATAAATCAACAGGAGAGTGCCACACTTTCTTGGATGACTTAGTTGGAGCGATCGCTGCCGCTGCTTCCAGCAGGCTGGCACACCGAGCAGCAAAAGCAGAATAAGCAAAACAGGCTGAACCCGCTTAAAGGTTCAGCCTGTTTTTCCGTTATTACAACTCCCATTCGTCCAATGAATCAATTACATAGGTTGGCCTCTTGTCATAGCCTTTCAGTAATTCCTTTGTCGTCACCCCAGTATGGACAAGGAGCGTGTCCATCCCGGCATTCATGCCCGCAAGAATGTCGGTATCGTAATTGTCACCAACCATTAGTGTATCTTCCTTGGCAATTCCAAGAACTTTAAGCGCTTGTTCCATAATGATGCTCTCCGGCTTCCCGATAAAAATTGGCTCCGTTTGCGTGGTGACGGCAATAACCGCTGTCAAAGAACCATTCCCCGGAAGGAGCCCCCGTTCCGTCGGCAGGGCAATATCTCCATTTGTCGAAACAAACACAGCACCATTGCGAACGGCAAGTGCTGCCACCGCTAATTTTTCATAAGTGATTTCCCTGTCAATTCCCATCACCACATAATCGGCATCTTCTTTGGTAAATGAAAAACCCTTTTCTTTCAGAGCGGTTTGAATACCTTCTTCCCCGATCACGTACAGTGAGGCATCGCTTTTTCGTTCATATATATAGTTTGCCGTGGCCTGACTCGTGGTAAAAACAAGATCTGTTTCACACGGAATATCAAATTGGCGCAATTTTTCTGCCACTTGTTCCGGCGTTCTTGACGAATTGTTTGTGACAAACAAGTAAGGAATCTGTTTGTTGCGGAGCCGTTTAACAAAATCACTAGCGGCTTCAATCCGCTCTGATCCTCGATACATCGTCCCATCTAAATCGATTAAATATCCTTTATAGTCTTTCATTCAATTATACACCTCTTCCCTATCATACCCGAAACGCGAAAGGAGACCGCCAATTTCTTTGCGGTCCCTAATTTTTAAAAGCCGAGACAGGCCCTAATTCATTTGTTATGTACTCACGAATGTTTTTTGGAAAAACAGCAACAGCTTGAAGATGGTTTGAACATTCATGCAGCAATGCCTCGTGATCCACTTCTGTATACAGCTGCACAAGCATTTTTCGGTAGGGGATCAGCTTTTTTAAACTCTGCCCTGTTTCTTGTGTGACCACCTTTTCATCAGTCAGGATGTCAATAATGTCATCGTAGCTTCCCGGATCTCTCATAATAAAGCCATCAATCACCGCGTTGCCGACGTCTAAAATCGATTCAATCATCATCTGTACAATCCGTTCAAGTGCTGCTTTTTCAATTAAGGTTGACCAGGTCTCCGTTTTTAAAAAAAGGTCAATTTGCTTTTCAAGATAGACAAGGGTCGTTTCAATTTTCTCACGGTCAACGAAATACACAGCAA
>JAKACS010000121.1 GCA_021821235.1 Bacillota bacterium | reverse complement strand
CTATCTGAGGAGGTATGCCCTAATAAAATGATATTCATTTCTGCCTTTGTTGCATTGGACAAATGCCTTCTTCAGCGAAAATAGGCTTTTTGATGCGATTCCCAACAAAGACCCGTAGCCCCTTTAGTTGAAAAGGGTTATGTTAATTGTTCCCGAATGAAGTTTAATGCTTCCTCTACATGGCCTTTGACTTTTACCTTACGCCAAACTTTCGCAATCTTCCCTTCTTTATCAATGACAAAGGTTGTCCGTTCAACTCCCATGTACTCTTTTCCAAAGTTCTTTTTCAATTGCCAAACGCCGTACGCTTCGGCAACTTCATGGTCCGCATCTGCCAGCAGCAAAAAAGGCAAACTGTATTTTTCAACAAACTTCATATGACGATCAACCGGATCCGGACTAACGCCAAGAATAACCGCATCCACTTCGTGAAATTGTTCATGTTGATTGCGGAAATCGCACGCCTCTGTCGTGCAGCCTGGCGTCATATCTTTTGGGTAAAAATAAAGAACAATATTTTTTCCGCGGTAATTGGATAATTTGACTGTTTCCCCGTTATTAGCCAGCAAAGAAAAATCTGGTGCTATCATTCCTGCTTCAACTGTCATAAAAATCACTCCTACTTATCTTTTTACTTATAGACTATCCAAACAGGAACGACAACACAACCTTTTCGCTGCCAGTGCGGTAAACTTTCTTGTTCACTCTAAACCAAATGCAGGATTTCGCATCATTTTTTTCTACGAATCACGATCGATCACAGCATGGGCAACAAATGCAGCCGGAAGTGTGTAGCCAATTAACGCTTCAATGATTGCAATCACCCGGCCAATTCCTTGGGGAACGACATCTCCATTGCCGACTGAAAACAGCGTCATTGCGCTAAAATAAAAGCTCGTTTCAAAAACATTTTGGCTTCTTGAACTGCCAACTTCAACAAGCAAAGGATTTCCATGAACCGAAAAAAGCAAATAAAGCAAGCCAAATCCAAGTAAAATGGTAATGTAAATAAATCCGAGATAAAGAAAATTTTCAAGCGAGACAAATTTTCCCTTTATTTTATATGGCAAAAAAAGCGTCCGTAAGCTCATGAAAATGGACAGGCCAATCAACGAAACCAAAAAATAGAACAACAGCCGTTCACCTCTTTCATCGGCACCCGAATACTATATTTCTATGCCAGCTTGTACGCGAAAATATCAAAAAACCAGACATCCTCTGCCTGGTTTTTTGAAGTAAAACGAAAAAACTCTTATCAGTTTCCGGCACCGCGGTATTTTTTCACACCTTGATTCCAAACGAGTACGGAAACAACGAAAAACACGATGCCAATGATCGGGGTCAAAAACGCATAGCCGTACCAATCCTTTTTTCCAAGAAAATAAGCAGCCGGGTAGACCCCAACAAAAGCAAATGGCAATATCCATGTGAGTACAAAACGAATGATCCGGTTGTAAATATCGACGGGATAGCGGCCGTAGTTGCTGATGTTGTACATCATCGGCATGATGGATGTTCGAGCATCGGCCCAAAAGCTGATACAGGCGATCAGCACAAAAACTCCGCCATATACAAGTGCCCCGCCAACGACAAAAACAACAAACAAAAGCGGGTCATACCACTTGATCTCAAGGACAAGCCGGCTGCCAGAATAAATCATGACCGCAAGCCCAGTGACCGCGCCAAGCAGCGACTCCAATTCCATCCGTTCCAAAATAATTTGAAATAGGCTGTGGATCGGCCTAGTTAAAATCCGGTCAAGTTCCCCCTTTACAATATACCGTTCATTAAAATCCCAAATATTAAAAAAGGACGAAAATACAGCGAACGGAATCAAGAAAAAACCATAAATAAAAATGATCTCATCCCGATTCCAGCCATTAAGCAGATTGGTATTGGCAAAAACGACCAATATAAAGATAAAATTGACCGCTTGGGATAACAAGTCTGAGAAAAACTCAACAAACAAATCGGCCCTGTATTGAAATCTCGTTTTCAAATACTGGGAAATGTATTGAAAAAACATGGATAGATAGAACATTAATCAGCCCCCCTGAATAATCAGCTGTTTTTTCGCCGTCATCCAGAGCAATTGAATCGGCAACAGCAGGACGATGACCCAAATCAATTGCTGCCAAATAGCAGAAATTGCCTGCTGGTGGGAAAAGCCATTTGTAAAAATCATACTCGGAATGTAGCTGATCCCTTGGAAAGGCAAAAATTTCATGATCGATTGTGCCCATTCCGGGAAAAAGCTGATCGGCAAAAGAAGCCCGGAAAACAAGTCAATAACCACACGCTTCGCCCGAATTAAACCGGAATTATTATATAAGAAGAAAGTCGTTATTCCCGTTAGCAAATTGAGCTGGGTATTGATCAAAAAGCTCAGCACGATCGAAATGCCAAATAAGCCCCAAACCGCTGGATCCCATGTGAATTTTACCGGAAATATAAGCGCGACAATGACGAGGCCGGGGACAGAAAAGAAAAACAGCCGGAAAATACCTTCCCCAAGTCCCTGCATCGTTTTCATTCCAAGATAACTATATGGGCGAATTAGTTCAACCGCGACTTTTCCTTCCATAATTTCGAGCGCCATTTCCCTGTCAATATTATTGAAATAAAATGCCCGCGCCATCCAGGAGACAGCGACATAGGTTGTCATTTGCGCAATCGAAAGCCCTTGAATCGAACCCTTCCCGCCATAAATCGCCGACCACAAAAAATAGTAGGCACCAATATTGATGCTGTAAATCAAAATGCCTGTATAATAGTTGGTCCGGTAAGCAAGCATCATTAAAAAACGAATTCGGATCATTTCCAGATATTTGTCCATCCTCTAAAGCCTCCTTCTTAGACCGCCCCTTTTTCATAAATCTTGCGGATAATTTCCTCTGTCGATGTTTCGTTCATTTTCAAGTCTTTAATTTTAAAATTAGCCACAGTTGTGGCAATGAGCTGTGAGATCGTTTCATCATCATCATTGACCATCGCTGTAAAGAGCTGCTCCGCTTCATCCATTTCCCACTTAACCGGCATGCCACTGGTTAGATTCTTTAAGGCAGCAAAATCGACGGAATCGATGAATTGGAATTGCAATACTTTTCCGTCGCCCCATGTCTCCTTTAAGTTTTTCAAAGCACCGTCATAAATGATTTTCCCTTCATCGAGCATGACGACTCGCTCACACAATGCTTCAATATCAGAAAGATCATGAGTCGTGAGCAAAATGGTTGTATTGTATTTTTCATTAATCTCCTTTAAGAACTCGCGGATTTTTAATTTTACTAATACATCCAAGCCGATCGTCGGCTCATCTAAAAACAACAGCGGTGGATTGTGAATTAAGGCAGCCGCAAGCTCGCAGCGCATTCGCTGGCCAAGTGACAATTTCCGCACCGGTTTATCGAGAAGCGGTTCGATGTCAAGCGTATGAATAACGTGGTTCATATGTTCGTTATAGTGCGCGTCCGATACTTTATAAACTTTTTTCAACAGGCGGAACGACTCTTGCACGGCAATGTCCCACCAGAGTTGCGAGCGTTGGCCAAAAACAACACCAATCGTTTGCACAAACCTTTCTCGCTCTTTATGCGGATTCATCCCGTTCACGCTGATTTCACCGGAAGTCGGTGTTAAAATCCCTGTCAGCATTTTAATCGTTGTCGATTTTCCAGCGCCATTTTCGCCAATATAGCCAACCATTTCACCTTGTTTGACCGAAAAGCTGATATCATTCACAGCCGGAACAATTTTATAATTGCGCGTAAATAAATCGCGAAAAGCGCCTTTTAATCCGGTCCGGCTGGAGTACGCTTTAAATTCTTTCCGCAAATTGTTAACTTCTATCGCATTTTTCATGATTTTTTCCTCCGAAGCATGCCCTAAAGAAATAGTTTAGCTAAATGCAAGTGTGATGACAACTTTCAAGCATTGAATTTGCGTTGCATTGCTAGAGGGAGATTCATACTAAAATATCTCCAACATATGAAAAAGAACCCTTTCCGTTCTTCCCAACAGTTGGTCGCATGGAAATGATTATTGAAAACGGTTTCGTATTTCTTGTAAAAAAAACCATTCAGCTAATCCTAGCCCAAATACAATTGGCTTTTCCTTTTATAAATAGGATTTTAATTATTGACACGAACATTTCCCTTGTTAAGTTGCTTTTGTATTTTTCTGATTTTTCAAATAATTACCTTTAAATTGTCTTGGTGTCATATTCGTATATTTTTTAAATAACAGGGTGTAGTAACTTTGATTGCAATAACCAAACCTTTGCGCAATTTCACACAGCTGAGAATCGGTATGTAACAGAAAATACTTTGAATCCTCAATTTTTTTGCGGTTGATATACTCAGGTACTGTCATTTGAACCGTATCCTTAAACACTTTCGAAAGGTATCCGGGATGTACGCCGGAGTATTCTGCAATTTTCTCCAGTGACAGTTCATGATTGTAAACTTCTTTATGAATAAAGGTAATTGCTTTATTCACAATCGGATTGAACTCTAATCTCTCCGTCGCTTTCAATTCATCAATAAAACAAGTCACCATTTCATACTCCAGCTTCTTTAATTCCTCGACTGTATCTGTCCGTTCAATTTGTTGAATCAACACATCGCTTAAATTAAAGGCATCCTCAGACAATACACCGCCGCTAATAACGGCACGAGTAAATAACGTGCACGAGCAAATCAATGAATTTTTGAGCGAACGGATTGGATCAGTAGCCAGTTTCGCCCTTTCCAATCTGTTTATTTGCTCTAAGACTTCTTTAGACTCAGTTAAATCACGGCGGATAATACAGTCCATTAATTGTTGCTCTAATGCAAACGAGGGGTGATAGTAGAGGTTTAAAGCGTTCTCGGTTCGGTATTGATAGAATCGTTTAAGAACACTGTTTTTTATTTGCATGTAAGACCACCTTAAAAATTTGTTAAAAACCTCATTATTTTAATATCATTCTAGTTTTTTAAACAGTAAAATTCAAGTATCAACTATTAAAGGGGGCTTTTTAAGAGATGCAAAGAAAAAGGTTGTTTTCAAAAATGTTAGCGTTTTCCTTCGCCGCCAGCCTTGTCTTAGCTGGATGCAGCAGCGGAAACAGCAAAGAAAGCACTAAAAATGCCGACGCGACAAAATCAACTAATAGCTCAAGTCCAATTGTATTAAAATTTGCAGCTCAGAATGACAACACTCCAGCCACAAAGGAATTGATAAACGCTTTTAACCAAAAGCAAAAGAAATATAAAATTGAGTGGACCCAGATGACCAATGACTCTGCTCAGATGCATGACCAGCTGTTAAACTCTTTATCTAGCGGTTCCTCTGAATATGATGTGCTTTCATTGGATGTTGTATGGGCCGGCGAATTTGCCGGAGCCGGTTACCTTGAGCCAATTGATGTTCAAATGAATAAAGCGAATTTAAAGAGAACTGACTTCAATTCCGGATCAATGACGTCAGGTAACTACAAAGGGAAACAATACACACTGCCATTTTTCCCAGATTTAGGTCTGCTCTACTATCGAAAAGATATTGTAAGTCCAGCTGATGCAGCCAAACTTGATAGTGGCAATTATACGTATGAGGATCTGTATAATATGGCTCAAACCTATACAGGTAAAAACGGAACCAAATACGGATTCGTCTATCAATCAAAGCAATACGAAGGTTTAACCGTCAATGTTACAGAGTTTTCCAAATCGTATCAAGATGTAAAAAGCGGTCTTGAAATGATGAGAAAGTTTGTTCAAGCTCCATTTGAACCGAAAGATCTTCTTAATTTTACTGAGAGCGAGTCGCACACAAACTTTGAACAAGGGAATGCCGTGTTTCAGCGGAATTGGCCATACGCTTTCGGGCGCATTAAAGGAAAAGAAAGCGGCGTAACAGTTACCGTTGATCAAGTTGGCATCGCACCACTTCCAAACGGCGGATCGGTTGGCGGATGGCTGCTTGGGCTAAATAAAAAATCAAAAAATCTTGATGGAGCTTGGGAATTTATCAAATTTGCTGCCGGAGATGAAGGACAAAAAATTATGTCAACGAAAGGGGGATATTTACCTGGATATAATGCCCTTTTAACAAATGAAGAAGTGAAGACGGCAAATGCGCTGTTAAGTTATCCAGGATTCCAAAAAGCTTTATCCACTACCATTGCAAGGCCTGTTTCACCACAATACTCAAAAACTTCCGATACAATTCAAGTGTCAGCTCAAAAATATTTAAGTTCTGGCACAGGATTGAATGAAGCAGTACAGGCAATTCAAGACGCTATAAAATAAATAACCAATTATTCCGCTATTGAAAAGGGGGCTAAGATGGATGGCCTCCTTTTTCAATAATATTTGAATTATTCAACCGTAAAGAGGTGGTAATATGCGAAAAATGGGAATAAAGGAATGGTTCTTTATCGTTCCAACCATATTGCTCATTGGGATTTTCTCTTTATGGCCGGTGGTGCAATCGTTCACCTATACCTTCTTTGATTATCGTCTTAACGACCAGCAAAAAGCTGGTTTGTACCTCAGTGAAAGATTTAATGCTTCCTTATTTAATGAAACGCAGTTGTATATAACGATGTTCTTAGAAGAAGACCTGCCTAATATTAAACAAAAGCAAGATTTTTATCGAGTAAAACAACTAAATGAAGAATTAGCTTCGCTTGAAAAACAATATCAAAAGCAAAAAGGTGTAATTAAGATCAGCAAAAGTGAAAGCAATAGGGTCATGCAGCTATACAAAGATGCAAAAACCCTCATTTCCGATATAAATCGTAAATATACACTCAATAATAAAGACAATTTACCTGCCCTTGTTGATGATTTGCAAAGAAGTGTGATACCCTCCAATTTTATCGGATTAAAGGGTTACCAGAAGCTTTTATCTGATAATCGCGTTGGTATCGCGCTTAAAAATACTATTATTTTTACAGTCATTTCAGTCTTCATTGAATTTGTCCTCGGTTTAGGACTAGCAATCGTTTTAAATAAGGCGATGTTTGGCCAAGGACTCATTCGGGCAACTTCCTTAATTCCGTGGGCAATACCGACAGCTGTTGGAGCGCTGATGTGGAGTTACCTGTTTAACGGTAGCAGCGGAATCGTCGCCCGTTTTTTCGAAACAATCGGTCTTGTAGCCAAGTCGCAAGATTTGCTGCTGAGCGGTACCGGTGCGATGGCATCGTCCATTTTGGCAGATGTTTGGAAAACAACTCCATATATGGCTCTTTTATTGCTTGCAGGACTGCAAAATATTTCAAAGGATCTCTACGAAGCTGCTTCCATTGATGGGGCAACAAAGTGGAAATCATTTTTTAAAGTTACTTTACCGTTATTAAAGCCATCCATTTTAGTGGCTTTATTATTTCGTACACTAGATGCGTTTAGGGTGTTTGACCTAATCTATGTTCTTACCGGCGGTGGACCGGGAGGAACGACAGAGACGATGTCCATCTATGCATATAAAGTAATGTTTGGCCAAACCAACTTTGGATACGGGTCCGTCATTGTTATGCTGATGTTTGTTTCTGTGGCAGTCATTGCGATTTTCTTTGTAAGATTTCTAGGTACAAACCTTATGGAAAAAAGTTAAGGAGGGCCTCATATGCAGGCATCGAGAAGAAGGCTTTGGATCAGCTTTGGAATCATTGTATTTATGTTCTTGTTTGCAATGGTGTTCCCATTCTTTTGGATTTTCATCACTTCCTTTAAAACTTCAGGTGAAATATTTGGGACAGGCGCATTTCGCATAATTCCAAAAGATCCAACGGTTCAAAACTATATTACCATTCTTTTCGAAAAAAATATTTTAAATTCGATTAAAAATAGTTTTATTGTTGCGACAACAACGACTATTTACATTATTGCTGTTGCTACATTTTCAGCTTACGCCATTTCAAGGTTTCACTTTAAAGGAAAAAATATTTTGCTTGGACTAATTCTTGCTGTATCGATGTTTCCACAAATGATTATTACCGGCCCGGTTTACAATTTATTTTTAAACTTAAATTTACTAAACTCTTATGCAGTTGTTTTGCCATATGCAACAATTACCCTTCCAACGGCTGTTTGGATTTTGGTAACTCATTTCAATCAAATTCCAATTGCACTTGAAGAATCTGCTAAAATTGACGGGGCTACCACATTTCAAACGTTGTATCGA
>JAKACS010000120.1 GCA_021821235.1 Bacillota bacterium | reverse complement strand
CGCACAAAAAACAGCTTAGCGAGTAAGCTGTTTTTTCTAGCTTAGTAATAATACGGATAACCCGGGTAACCGCCAAAACCTGGATAACCTCCAAAACCTGGATAACCAAAGCCACCATAATACGGACGATAGAAAAACGGTGCAGCTAATGCGCCGCCGAGCAGCCCGCCCACTAGTCCTCCCACTAATGGCCAGCCAAATAAGCCAAAGCCCAAAAAACGCTGATCCTGTCCTTGATAAGGTCCTCGATAATAAGGATACACTTGACGTACCTCCTTTTACTCTATACATGCCTACACTACTTCATATGCGAGTTGTTTCCTTTTGGAGTGGGCAATAGCATAGAGAAACAGGCATTTGTCATGATTTTAATGCATCGCTGTTTGAACCTGCAACCACTTTATTTTTCAAATGGCTCGAAGCGTTCAACAAGTAAGGCGAGTGTCCGAGTCATAACGCCGGTTGCTCCACTTGAGCCAAGATCGTACTCTTTTGCTGTTGTCGCTGTGCCCGCAATATCCAAGTGCACCCAAGGCGTATCTTCCGCAAATTCTCCAATAAACGCACCAGCAACAATCGCATGTCCTTCCCGTCCAGGTGAATTATTTAAATCGGCAATTTTGCTGCTGCGAACTCTCTCTTTCTCTTTTTCAAAAAGTGGCAGCTGCCAGACAGGCTCCCCTGCTTCAAAGGATGCTTCAAGCACTTGTTCATATAGCCGTTCATCGTTGGTCATTGCTCCTGTTGTGTTGAGGCCAAGTGCAACGATGACACCGCCAGTCAACGTTGCAACATCGACTAGATAGCTGGCACCGTGGTGTTTTGCATAGGTTACGGCATCAGCCAGCACAAGCCGGCCTTCGGCATCTGTATTCAGCACTTCAATTGTTTTGCCGCTCATCGATGTAATGACATCGTCCGGTTTAAAAGCCGAGCCGCTGATCATATTGTCAGTTGATGGGATCACAGCGACGACATTCTGCTCAGGCCGAAGTTCACCAATGATTTCCATTGCGCCTAAAACTGCGGCGGCACCGCCCATATCTGTTTTCATTCCGACAATTCCATCTTTTGTTTTAAGGGAATATCCTCCCGTATCAAACGTGATTCCTTTGCCGACAAGACCAATTACGTCTTCCCACTGATCTTTTCCTTGGTATTTGAGGACAATCATTTTTGGCGGCTCCGCGGAACCTTTGTTTACCGCAAGAAAGGCTCCCATTCCTAGCTTTTCAATCTCCTGCTTTTCTAAAATTTCCACTTCAAAATCGTACTGATCAGCAAGTTCTTTTGCATAATTGGCCATATCGGATGCAGTCAGCATATTGCCTGGTGTATTGACAAGCCTCCGCGCTGAATTGGTTCCTTTTCCAAAAGCATAGCCAACCGCTAAAGAGGCATGCAGTTCCTCTTTGTCAACAGAACCACAATAAATCGTCATGCTTTGGATGCTTTTTTCCGGCAGATTTACTTTTTGTCGGTAGCCTTCGAAACGGTATGTGGCCAGCGGCAGTGCTTCACTCAGCGCGTGGGCTGCATCCGCGGCACACAGTTTATCGGTAAGAAAGCTAGTTAACAAAACGGCCGTTTCTTCCTGCCTTGCTGCTTGAATCGTTTTAAATACTTTGCCAAATGTTTCACGCAACTTGGCAAATGTCAATTCGTTCTCTTTGCCAAGTCCGACGAACCATATTTTTTTCGCAGCCATTTTTCCAAAGGTATGTAGTTTGCTGATTTTTTTCAATTTGGCGGAAATTTCGCCTTCTTTTACAAGTTCGGTTAACCCGCCTTCAAATGCATCGTCAAGCATTTTAAATTGTCCGTTGAATGAATTCGGTTTATCTAACAGACCGATGATGACACTCTCATGAACATCGCTTAGCGAGTATGTATCCTTTAGTTGAAACATCTGCTTCACCTCCAAAAGTATTCTCATTTATTATAGCGAAAAACGCTTATTATTTCGAATTCCGGAGAATTCTTTTGAAAAACAAAAAACAGGCCGGAGCCTGCTATTCTATCTTCTTTCAGTCCCGATGTACTGCTGGCGGAACACTTGCATCGATTCATTTTCATTTAAGGCAGTCAGCTGATCTTCTGTCAGTTTTCCGTCGCCTCTTTCAATCACATATACGTCCAATTTCTTTTTTCCCCATAGCTTATAAACGTCCTGAACGGTTTCATAATAAAGATCCAACTCATTTCCTTTTATTGCTCCACCCTTATCCGCAACAACGCCATAACCATACCCAGGAATAAACAAAATTGTCCCGATCGGAAAAACCCTCAAATCGGCTGCAATCGTTGAATACAAATCCCTTTTTACTCTTACTCCAGAATAGGTAATACCATAGTCCGGATGATTCTTGTTTTTTCCTGTTGACTCATATCCGGCCGTATAACCTGTTGCAACCACGGTTTGTTTTCGGTATTGCGACCAATCGATGGCATCCTCCAATGACGGCACTGTTCCAGACACAGCTTCACTTGATGAAATCAATGGATTCGTCTCAGCCATTTTCTGAATGCTACGAAATGCTAGTCCAAGAGTTTTTAAACCAAGATCCAAATACGAATTATCATCATTATATTGTTGCGTTTCCAACCCATACTCGTTCAAAAAAAGGCTTTGTGCTTTTACACCAGAAACCGATTGAAAAGTCGATAAAAATGCCATAAAGAAAAGAATTGTCATTATAAAACGTCTTGTCCAAATTTTTAGACGATTCATTTAAATTTTCACTCCTCCCAGCAATAATCATTTCCAAAAAAAGAAACGATTATACAAAAAGGAGAAAAAAACCCTTTCCACAAGGGAAATGGGTTTTAAAACATTTGATATCCATTTTTTCGTAATAATTTGATGACAACCCCGGCTGTGATTGCTCCAGCTAATCCGCTCGATAGAATGATGACATCCGCAGCCCCCAGTGAAATCATGCGCTGCCAAAGATTTCTTAACGCCACACCAGTATGGGTAAAGTACTCAATAAAGCGCACTTTATCGATAATAAGAATTGCAATAACAGGGTAAATAAAGGCAACAATCCATGACATGCGAAGAAGCATATTCAACAAGAAACCGATTCCAAAAAACAAAACGAAAAAAAGTAGCACAGATATCAATAAGACAACAAGATTCATTTGCTCCTATTTTCCCCCTTCCTTTATTAACGGCCAAGAGGAAAGAGCAGACGCTCTAATCGTTAGCGCCCTCCTGCTCTTCCTTGCTTTTTCCTGTCCCGCCGCAACTCTGGCATGTTTCGGAGCCACCGAGCAGCAATTGGAAATAACCAACTCCGGCACAATAGTCACATACTTTTGTTTCCAACTGTTGAACCGTCACTTAGATTCCCTCCTCCACTTTTATTTAACTTAATTTTCTGATAATTTTACCAAAAAATTCGCAAAATGAAAAGAAAAGAAAACAAGCAAATAAACAAAAGAAAGCGGATACACAACTGATTTTCAAGGTTTACCTTCCTATTGCAGATTTTTTAATAAATTTATAAGCAACAAGAAATAGCCAGTGATTTTTTTCACCTTAAATGAAAGAACAACAAAGGCACCGTTTTTTCTTTTGCTAGGGACATGGTGCGCAATTCGACGGTTTTCGTGACCGTTTTTCCTTTTGTTAGGAGAATGGGGGCGTTCGGCTTCTCATTTCTTCCTTTTATTAGGAGAATGGCTCGAGATTTGAGAGTTTCGTACAGTTATCCACAAGTCCAGAAATTTATAAACGAAACGAAGAAAAAACCGGGATTGAAGCCCCGGCTTTTCATTTACAAAATTTTGAATTTTCCTTTTTTCATCACAAGTGGGACGCCGCCGATCATAAACAACGAGCGGTTGTCGATAACCTTTTTCATAATTGAAGCTTTTGTACCTGTTAGTTTTCTGCCATAAACGACACCAATTGCATCGTCTTCACCAAGCGAACATACCGTTCCTTTAATATCCGGCTTAAATTCTTCAAGCTCTTTTTTCTCGCGAATCAACGCTGCTAAATTGCGAGCGCAAAGCTCACCTTGTTGCATCGCAATCTGTGCCGTCGGCGGATATGGACGATTAATCTCCTCATTAATGAACAATGAAGAATCGCCAATGATAAAGACATCATCATGTCCTGGTGCGCGTAGATCTTTTGCCACTTTCACGCGGCCGCGCATTGCTTCAAATCCAGACTTTTCAATAATCGAATTGCCGCGAACTCCTGCTGCCCATACAACAGTGCCTGCTTTAATTTCCCGCGGCTCCTCGTCTCCTTTGGCAACCAAAATCCCATCCGGTTTACATTCTTTAATTGCCGTACCAATCATAAACTCAACGCCTTTGCGTTCCAATTGGGAAACAGCGTATTGCACAAGTTCTGGGTCAAAGCCGGGAAGAACAGTTGGAGCTGCTTCCACGCAAATGATTTTTACTTTATGGAAATCAACATCATATTCATGGCAAAGCTCAGGAATACGATTCGTTAATTCGCCAAGAAATTCAATACCCGTAAAACCGGCGCCACCAACAACAATCGAAAGTCTTTCATCGTTTTTCTCTTCTTCCATATTGTAGGTCGCAAATTGATATTCAATATGCTCGCGCAACTGCCGGGAAGAATTGACATTTGTAATCCCAAAGGCATATTCTTTTAGCCCTTTGATTCCGAAAGTTTCAGACTCCCCGCCAAGGGCAATAACAAGATAGTCATAACTGATTTCGCCTTTTTCCAAGATGACTTTCTTTTCTTCTCTGTTTATCTCCAGCGCAGTGTCTTGAACAAACTCTACTTTGCTGCGATCAATGACATCGCGGATCTCGTATCGCACACGATCATGGTGCAGCGTTCCGGCAGATGCTTCATGCAGCCACGTCGTTTCGTAATGATAATCATTTTTATTCACTAATACAATATCTGCTTCATTGACCCCAACCAGCTTTTGCAGACGAACTGCCGTCATTAAGCCGCCGTACCCTGCTCCTAAAATAACAACCTTAGGCTTTTTCAAAGTGATCACTTCCACCTTTATAGTTTTTTTCTTATCTTCTGCTAGAATAAACAAATTTATTTTTTTAAAAGAAGAAAAGATTGTGATATAATTCACGAACGGTGACAAAAAAATGTGCTTTTTTTGTCACAATATATCCACATATCATCTTATTCCTTTTTACACGGTTTTTCAAGCCATTTTTATTGGATTTTTAACATAAAGATGTTTACAATATTATATTGTCTGATAATTCTATTTACCCTAAGAATATTATTTTCAAACGGTGAGGAAAAAGTTAATTTGTGTTATGATATAGTTTGGAATTGTTACTATGCAGATGGGGGGAATTTGAGTGCAAGAAGATCAAAAGGTTTATGATATTACGATTATCGGGGGCGGCCCGGTTGGCATGTTCACTGCTTTTTACGGCGGAATGAGACAAGCATCTGTTAAAATTATCGAAAGCCTGCCACAGCTTGGCGGACAGCTTTCTGCCTTATATCCGGAAAAATATATTTACGATGTTGCCGGCTTCCCAAAGATTCGCGCCCAAGAACTAATCAATAATTTAAAAGAGCAAATGGCCAAGTTTGAACCAGCGGTTGTTCTGGAACAATCTGTTGAAAAGCTTGAAAAACAAGAAGATGGCACTTTCAAATTAACTACTGATAAAGAAATTCATTATACAAAAACAATCATCATTACTGCCGGAAACGGTGCATTCCAACCGCGCCGACTAGAGCTAGAAACAGCGGCACATTACGACAACAAAAACCTTTATTACTTCATTGAAGATTTAAATCAGTTTGCCGGCAAACGAGTGGTTGTATTCGGTGGTGGCGATTCAGCAGTCGACTGGGCATTAATGCTTGAGCCAATTGCTGAAAAGGTAACGATCGCCCACCGCAGAGATAAATTCCGGGCACATGAACACAGCGTTGAAAATCTATACAACTCAAAAGTGGATGTAAAAACACCGTTCGTTCCAGCTGAATTAATCGGTGACGGCAATGAAATTAAGCAAGTCGGGCTAAAAAGCGTGAATGGCGAAATAGAGGAAACGATTGATGTAGATGCAGTCATTTGCAACTATGGATTTGTTTCATCACTCGGTCCAATTAAGGAATGGGGCCTGGAGATCGAGAAAAATGCCATCATCGTAAACTCAAAAATGGAAACGAATACACCAGGAATTTACGCTGCTGGAGATATTTGCACATACGATGGAAAGGTCAAATTGATTGCCTGCGGCTTTGGCGAAGCGCCGACTGCGGTCAACAACGCGAAAGCCTATATCGATCCAAAAGCAAAAATCCAACCATTGCACAGTTCTTCGATGTTTAACTAAAAAAGATCACGGCAAGTAGCCTATCGGTTTAGCAGAAACGTATATATGTTTAATTTTTCCTAGCCAAACAAAAGGCGTTCCATTTTTTTAATGGACGCCTTTTGTTCCATTTCTCCGTGGTCCCGGTGCTCGCAGCCTTGCGGAATGACGATCTGTTTCACGTTCAGAATGTCGATAGTAAGCCGCCACTGTGACTCTTTTAATTGTTCGCGTCTTTATTTTTCAATGTGAACGAATCCTCATTTTCGCCCCATTTCACATTTACTTGTACTACCTCATCTTTAACTATTTTTGCTGCCCCCTTTGAAGCTGTTTTATGGTTAATAACAATTTCATCATTCGGCTTTATTTTTGAAATATTTTCCGTCCCACTTCCTTCCCCGGTATTTGTTTTATACGAGTACTTAATCGTTTTTACTTGTTCCATTTCGTTAATTGGACCTTTGTATTTCAATACAAATTCAGTATTTTCGTTATTAGAATACGTGGTTTTATCAGCTTTTTTTCCAAATGTTTCTGATCCTTTTACGATTAAATCACCTGTCCAATACTGGCTCTGACCCGTAAAAGTATATTCGTATTTTGTCGTCTTATCCTGGGAACAAGCCGCAAGAATCATGATGGTAAACACTAAGAGAAATACTTTTTTCATTTTCACTCTCCTACCGATTATTGAAATTATTGTTTAAAGCGTAAAAAATAATGCCGGGAAAAGGATCAATTACCCAAGTATTCATTTACAATTTGGAAGGATAGAAACTGTTTCAAAATATATCTATGATGCAGTGGTGTGAAACATGTGGATATGACTTCAGTCGTAATTGGAGTTATGATTGCCTCAGGTGACTATATAAAAAAGCCTCCTCAAATAGGAATGATTTTCATTATTCACTATCGAGAAGGCATGTCATTCACCATCTTGATTCATCGTCTTTTAGGTTTGAGGCTTGTGGACACTGAAAGGTTCAATGCACATTGTGGCCTGATTAACATTCTTCTGGTGTGCCCTCCTTAGTTGCAGTCCTAAACGACGATCCACAGCCACATGAGGCAATAGCATTTGGATTATCGATTGTGAAGCCGCCGCCCATCATCGATTGCTTGTAATCAATTTTTGTACCCTTTAAAATAGCCGCACTTTCGTTGTCTACCAAAATTTGAATGGAATGTTGTGCAAAATGCTGGTCATCTTCCTTGATTTCATGGTCGAATCCCATTCCATAGGATAAGCCGCTGCAGCCGCCGCCCTTCACGGCAACACGCAAATACGCTCCTTCTTCTTCATTATGCTTCATCATCTCTTTTATTTGCAGAGCCGCAGCTTCGGTTAACATAATCACATCTTCGCTCATTTTTTCTTCCTCCCTGTTGGTTTACCTTTAAGTATAAAGATTTGAAATCAAGTTCTCAAATGATGAGAATCCGCAGTTATCCGGGAACTTTTGCGTTATAATGAAAGTATTACGTAAAGAAAAGAGATTGGCCAATGAATGTACTAGAACCATTATATGATAAAAAACTGGAATGCTTAAACTGCCAACAGCCTTTTACAAGCAAAAAAGTCCGCAGCCGTTTTGTTAAAATGAAGGAGTTTGATACGGATTTTCGCCCAGTTTATGAGTCAGACAACGCGAACCCGCACCTCTATCATGTACATGTTTGTCCTGCATGCGGTTTTTCATTTTCCGATGATTTTTCACGATACTTCCCACCTGGGGCAAAAGAAGCGATACAAACAGAGATAACAAACCGTTGGGCTCCCCGCAACTATGGTGCTGAACGCACCATTCAGCAAGCAGTCCAAACATATAAACTCGCGATTTACAGCGGAACTTTGAAA
>JAKACS010000119.1 GCA_021821235.1 Bacillota bacterium | reverse complement strand
TGAGATGCACGATAAGGAATAATCCTACAGGAATAACTCCCAGTAATGAGTGCAGTCTGCGGTGAACATACTCCCGATTACTTGCCATAATTTTACCCCCTTTAGATTTGCATGATGACTAGATTTTACCTTTATCCCCTTTGAGAATAGTTAAATCTATCATCATAGTAGAATTGTAAAGACTTCTTTTTTACAATTATGTGACATGTTCATTTTACTCCCATCATCTTGGAGCGTCAAGAAACCGTATACATAAATATTTTATAAACATAAAATTTTTTAAATATATTGATATCATTTTAAAGCAATTAGACTCTTTGATTCATAAGGAAATTTCCCCTTCAAAAGCAATAATTTGCCGGCAGTTTTTTTTAGTAACAAGGGAATCATAGTAAATAACCAATACAAATGGATTTATATTAAAATAACAAATTCTTAAGGATTAAAATCCTATTTTTTTCTAAAAACAGATTGTATATAATAGTATGATAGAAAGAGGGGAGACCATGAAAGAACAGATGCCAGTTGAACTTGCTCATACAAACGAATCAGAAAGGGTGACCGTCTTCGGTTACGAGCTTTTAAGAGAATTTCTGATCCCTGAACTAGTAGGGAAAGATACGCCGGAAATTTTATATTGGGCAGGAAAGAAACTTGCCAGAAAATATCCAGTTGAAACCAATGAAGATCTTATTGATTTTTTTGCTCAAGCCTCATGGGGAGACCTTGTCATTAAAAACGAAACAAAGGATGAATTGGAATTCGAGTTGACAAGCCCTTTGATGGTGTCCCGGGTAAAAACAAAAGCTGAACATTTTTTTCAGCTTGAAGCTGGGTTTTTAGCTCAGCAAATCGAGCATCAAAAAGGCGTTGTTGCCGAAGCATTTGAACACCCTGTTAAAAAGTCACAAAAAGTCCAGTTCACCGTAAAATGGGATCGTAAAGACAGCATCCTGTAGACCTTCTTTTTAGTTTTTACGGAAAAAGCTTTCATTGGAATTTCCACTGAAAGCTTTTTCACGCCTATTTTATTGCTGAAGAGCGCCTAATTCAAAGGCATCATGAAGCGATTGAACTGCTTTTAGCATATCTTTTTCCTTCACAACAACCGAAACTTTAATTTCGGATGTACTCACCATTTTTATATCAATTTGATTGGATGCCAGTACTTCAAACATCCTTGCCGCAACACCGGGATTGGAAATCATGCCCGAACCAACGATGGACACTTTGGAAAGTTGATTTTCTGCTTCAATTTTTTCATATTGCAGCAGTTCTTTATTGTTTTCCAATACATCCAGCGTTTCCAGTAAATCATCTGTTTTAATGGAGAAAGACAGGTTGGTTGTATCAGAATCAGTTTTGCTTTGAATGATAATATCAACGTTAATATGGTGCTGGGCGAGCGTTGTAAAAATAGTCGAAAGATTTGTTAAGGAATCGGCAAGACCTAAAAGTGTTACTCTTGTTATTTCATCTTCAAATGCGACACCACGCACAACCAGATTTTGTTCCATTTTGGCTTCCCCCTCTATCACTGTACCTTCCGTTTTTTCCATACTTGATCTTACTTCAAGCCGTATTTGATAGTTCTTGGCAAATTCAACAGCTCTTGGATGCAAAACACCGGCTCCTAAATTAGCCAGTTCAAGCATTTCGTCATAAGAAATATCCGCAAGTTTGCGGGCGCTTTTCACATATCTCGGATCGGTCGTATAAACGCCGGTAACATCCGTATAAATATTGCATTTATCTGCTTTCAGAGCAGCCGCTAAAGCGACCGCCGTTGTATCGGATCCACCGCGGCCAAGAGTGGTAATTTCCCCATCCTCTGTAATTCCTTGGAATCCTGCAACGATAACGACTTTTCCCTCAGCAAGCTGTTGATTGATTGCTTCAGGATTGATTTTTTTAATCCGAGCGTTCCCATGTACTGGCTCTGTGATCATTCCTGCCTGCCAGCCTGTGAATGATATGGCAGCCAACCCTTTTTCAGCTAATGCCATTGCCAGCAAGGCAATCGTTGTCTGTTCCCCAGTTGTTAACAGCATATCCATTTCGCGTTTGCTTGGATGGGATGATATTTCCTTTGCCAAGGAAACAAGCTGATCTGTCGCTTTTCCCATTGCTGAGACGACAACTACCACATCATTACCTTGTTGTTTTTCATTTTGAACTCGATCGGCGACATTTAAAATTCTTTCCACATTTCCAACGGAAGTTCCTCCGAATTTCTGGACAATTAATCCCACAATTTCCCCTTCTTTCAACATTAAAATCGCGGCAGCACTTTTTATTCTCTCGCAAAATAAAAAGCAATGAGAACAGCATCCCATTGCTTTGAACACGAAGTAATTCAACGTATACAATGTGAGATAGCTCTCCAAGACAGCCGCCTTGACAATCCAGTATTTATTCAACACAGGACCAGCAAAAAAAGCGATGAGTCTCCCTTTGCTTCGGCGAACATCCCCTTTCACCATCCGTCATTGAAGCTCACTCTTCTCGGGATCGCTACTCTTGAAGTTCGCACCTCTACCTTCACTTTAATACTATAAAGTGATAGTAATATAAAGTTTTTTCCATTATAGCATAGGGTTGTTTTTCTGACAATCAAGAATCATGAAGTTTTTCTATTAGTTTCTCTGCCACATCCGCCGGCAAGCCAAGCGATCTGAACTGTTCAAATGTAGCTTCTTTCATTTTTTTCACTGAGCCATATGTTTTTAACAATAATTTTTTTCGCTTTTCCCCGATACCTGAAATGTCATCGAGCATTGATTGAAATGCATTTTTCCCACGAATTTGACGATGAAAAGTAATCGCAAACCGATGCACCTCATCTTGAATTCGCTGCAGCAAATAAAATTCCTGGCTGTTCCTTGCCAACGGAACAATTTCCAATGGATTCCCATAAAGAAGCTGTGATGTTCGGTGCTTCTCATCCTTGGCAAGCCCTGAAAGCGGGATTTCAAGGCCAAGCTCATTTTCCAGAACATCTCTAACTGCTTCAATATGCCCTTTCCCCCCATCAATGATAATTAAATCGGGCAGTGGAAGTTCTTCTTTTAGTACCCGGAAATATCTTCTTCTCACTACTTCACGCATTGATTCATAATCATCAGGGCCCTTTACTGTCTTAATTTTATATTTACGGTATTCTTTTTTACTAGCTTTTCCATCAATAAAGACAACGACCGCTGATACAGGGGAAGTTCCTTGAATATTGGAGTTGTCAAACGCCTCAATTCGGTGCGGTGTATAAATTCCCATTGCCTTTCCAAGGTTTTCAACCGCTTTAATCGTCCGTTCTTCGTCTCTTTCAATCAGCGAAAATTTCTCGTTTAAAGCAATTTGCGCATTTTTTACAGCTAGTTTGACAAGATCTTTTTTTTGCCCGCGTTGGGGTTTGATGACTTTTACGTGAAGCACCTGTTCCGCCACATCGCTTTCAACCGCTTCTTGAACAAGAATTTCCTTTGGCTTAAAGTGATTGGCCTTTTCATAAAATTGCCCTAAATAGGAAAGTATCTCTTCCTCCGGCTCGCCGTAGATCGGAAACATTGAGACATCCCGTTCAATTAATTTTCCCTGGCGGACAAAAAAGACTTGAACACACATCCAACCTTTATCAACGGCATAGCCAAACACATCACGATCCGTAAAATCAGTCGTTGTCATTTTTTGCTTTTCCATTGTCGTTTCAATATGGGCAATTTTGTCACGATACTCTTTTGCCCGTTCAAAATCCAACTCCTCAGCCGCGAGAAGCATTTTTTCCGACAGTTCTTTTTTTATCTGTTTGTATCCACCATTTAAAAACCGAGTAATTTCGTCTGTAATTTGTTTATACTGTTCTTCGGCAACCTCGTTGACACATGGTGCCAGGCACTGTCCTAGATGGTAATACAAACAGACCCGATCAGGCAAGGTCGAACATTTTCTTAATGGATAAATGCGGTCAAGCAGTTTTTTTGTTTCGTTTGCCGCCTGGACATTGGGATAAGGCCCAAAGTATTTTCCTTTATCTTTTTTTACTTTCCGTGTGATGATCAATTTCGGATGTCTTTCTGCTGTCAGCTTAATAAAGGGATAACTCTTATCATCCTTCAGCATAATATTATACTTCGGATCATGCTTTTTTATTAAATTGATTTCAAGCAGCAATGCTTCGATATTGGAGGAAGTGACAATATATTCAAAGTCCTCAATTTCATTTACCAGTCTAAGCGTTTTGCCGTCATGAGAACCGGTAAAGTAGGAACGAACGCGGTTTTTTAATACTTTTGCTTTCCCGACATAAATAATGGTTCCCTGTCGGTCTTTCATTAAATAGCAGCCAGGCTGGTCAGGCAACAGGGCAAGTTTTTGTTTAATTATCGAATTCACGCCGGCCACCTCTTTAATAAAATATTTTTGACCCGTTAAAATTCTAATGCATCTCTTCTAAAAAGAAAAGCCTGGCAGTCAAGAACAAAAAGCGCTGAAGCCAGATTCAAAGAGCTCATGCAAGGTTATCCACAACGTAAAAATTTATAATTTCCTAGACCACAAAAGAAAACCTTAGCCAAATATGTCGGGCTAAGGTTTTAGGTTATATTTTTTCAATTATTACAGGTTGCGTTCAATAACGCTTTTTAGTGCTTCTTTTGGCTGGAAGCCAATCACTTTATCGACCACTTCGCCATTTTTGAAAAGAAGCAAAGTAGGTATGCTCATTACGCCGAAATTTGCAGCTGTTTGCTGGTTTTCATCAACATCAAGCTTGACAATTTTTACTTGATTGGCCATTTCTGCATCAATCTCTTCTAATACAGGGGCAATCATTTTACAAGGTCCGCACCATGGTGCCCAAAAATCGCAAAGGACTAAACCTGAGCTTGTTTCTGCAGAAAAAGTTTGATCGGTTACATGTGTAATAGCCATTTTGAAAAATCCTCCTAAAGAATACTCATCTACTAGGGACAGTATACCATCGTTTAATCCTACTTGCTAATAATTTGATTTCCTCATTACTATACCCTGTCTCGATAAAAATATGCTTTGAAAACGAGAGAAGAGCAACTGGTCAGTTGCTCTTCGATCTGTTTATGAATGAACTTTCAGTTTTTTAAATTCTTCTGTCAGCATCGGAACCACTTCAAAGAGGTCGCCAACAATGCCATAATCGGATACTTTAAAAATATTTGCTTCCGGATCTTTGTTAATGGCAACAATCACTTTTGAATTCGACATCCCTGCCAAATGCTGAATAGCTCCGGAAATTCCACAAGCTATGTACAAATCCGGCGTTACTACTTTGCCTGTTTGACCGATCTGCAAAGAGTATTCGCAGTAATCCGCATCACATGCCCCGCGTGATGCACCAACTGCCCCACCAAGTACATTTGCCAGTTCCTGTAGTGGCTCAAAGCCTTCCTTGCTTTTCACACCGCGTCCACCGGAAACAATGACCTTTGCCTCGGATAGGTCAACCCCTTGGTTCGTTTTGCGGACAACTTCCTTTATAATCGTCCGGAGATCTTTAATTTGGACAGCCAGAGAGGAAACGTCTCCGTTTCTGGATTCATCTTTTTCAAGTGGCGCAATATTATTCGGGCGGATCGTCGCGAAAATTAATTTATCTGTCGCCATTTTCTTTTCAAACGCTTTGCCGGAATATATGGGTCTTGTAAAAAGAATATTTTCGCCTACAGCCTCTACACCCGTTGCATCGGAAATCAAGCCTGAATCAAGCTTTGCAGCTACTTTTGGTGCAAGATCTTTTCCAAGAGCTGTATGTCCCAAAACAATTCCTTCCGGTTTTTCTTGCTCCACCACAGCTAACAATGCCTGAGAATAGCCATCCGAAGTGTACTGCTTTAACTTCGCATCTTCAACAACAATCACGCGTTCGGCACCTTGGTCAATGAAAGTTTTCGCTAAAGCGCTTACAGAATCGCCGACTAAAACACCAATCACTTCGCCGCCTTCTGCCACAGTTTTTGCCGCAGCAACAGCCTCAAAAGAAACATTCCGTAAGACCCCCTCTCGAACTTCACCTAATACCAATACTTTTCTAGCCATTCAAATCCCTCCTGATCGATATTTTTCCGATTTTTAAATCACTTTTGCTTCCGAGTGCAGCAGCTGAACAAGCTCTTTTACTTGATCGTTTAATTCGCCGGAAAGAACTTTTCCTGCTTCTTTTTTTGGCGGAAGATAGATTTCAATTGTCTTTGTTTTCGCTTCTACATCTTCCTCTTCAAGATCCAGATCATCCAACTCCAATTCCTCAAGCGGTTTCTTCTTCGCTTTCATAATCCCTGGCAGCGATGGATAACGCGGTTCGTTTAACCCTTGCTGTGCAGTTACTAAAAGCGGAAGAGATGCTTCTATAATTTCGGAGTCCCCTTCGACATCTCGGGTAATGGTTGCTTTTTCGCCATCGATCTCAAGCTTCGTAATTGTCGTTACGTAAGGAATATCGAGCAATTCGGCAACACGTGGCCCAACCTGGCCTGAACCGCCATCAATTGCAACATTTCCTCCAATTATCAAATCGGCATCCTTGTCTTTTAAATACTGTGCAAGAATTTTGGCGGTTGTAAATTGATCGCCTTCTTCAATATCGTCTTCCGTGTTAATTAAAACCGCTTTATCAGCTCCCATTGCAAGGGCTGTGCGCAATTGTTTCTCCACTTCCTCATTTCCGACGGAGATAACCGTTACTTCACCGCCGTGCGCGTCACGTACCTGAATCGCTTCTTCAATGGCATATTCATCATAAGGATTGATAATAAATTCTGCACCATCCTCATTGATTCTCCCGCCGGAAATTGCAATTTTCTCTTCCGTATCAAACGTTCTCTTCATTAATACGTAAATATTCATGGTTTCCCTCCTAATAGTAAAAGATTATTTCAGTTCTAAAGATTGAAAAAATTTTAGTTAAAAAAATTTTACAGTTTTGCTGTATTCTGATCCTTGCACTCTCTTTGAGACTATGCGCCTTTGAAGTTTGGCTCCCGTTTTTCAATAAAAGCTTGAATTCCTTCCTTGGCATCATTGGAGATAAAAACTTCTCCAAATAGTTCGGCCTCTTTTTTGATCCCTTCATAAAATTCATTTGTTTTGGCGAAGTTTAGAAGTTCAAGTACTGCTTTTAGCGATCCGGGGCTTTTTTTGGAAATCTTTTGCGCCAATTGTTTTGCCTTATCCAGCAACTCGCTTTCCGGATATGCATGGTTGGCCAAACCATACCTTTCTGCTTCAAGACCGGTAATTGGCTCGGAAGTAAACATCATCTCAGCTGCTCTTGCCATCCCAACATATTTAGCTAAACGCTGGGTGCCGCCGTATCCTGGAATAAGTCCAAGCTGCAGCTCCGGCAATCCGAGTTTTGCCGTCTCGCTTACGAGCCGAATATGGCATGCCATCGCTAGTTCAAGTCCTCCTCCAAGCGCAGCACCATGAATGGCAGCAATAACTGGTTTCGGGAATCGTTCGATCCGTTCAAACAAGTCTTGTCCACCGCCTGCGAATCGATCGGAAGCAGAGACCGTTGTGAATTCTTTAATATCAGCCCCTGCAGAGAAAAAGCGTCCTTCCCCATGAAAAACCAGAACTTTTACTTCCGTGTTTGGCTCAATTTCGTCTAAAGCTTCGGAAAGCTCCCGCAGCAGCCCTTTTGACAAGGCATTTGCTGGCGGTCGCTTTAATGTCATAACGGCAATGCTGTCTTCAACGGACCATGTTATGAATTTCAAGGCCATCCCCCCTGTTTTGAGTTTTTTACTTCCTGCACCCATTTATTAGTAAATGATGAACTCTTTCTGCCAATGCATTAAGATCGTATTTTCCCTCATTCATGACCCAAGATGTTGCCGATTCATCAATCGTCCCAAAGATCATTTGCCGGGCAAGCCTAATATCCAAATCACTTGAAAATTCGCCGTTTTCGATTCCCTCAAGCAAAATCTTATCGATTACTTTAAGGTATCGTTTTAAAATATCATTAATTTGCAAGCGAATTTCCTTATTGGACTGCCGAAGCTCGAGTTGGGTAACGACTGCTAGATGATGGTCGTTGGAAAGCAATCGAAAATGGGCAGTGATCATCATTAATAACTTCTCTGCCGCAGTTTCTTTTCCTGCAATCAATTGATCAATTTTTTCGATAAAATTCCCCATTTTTTCTT
>JAKACS010000118.1 GCA_021821235.1 Bacillota bacterium | reverse complement strand
AATCCTGAACTGCGCGTAAAAGAACTGAAACAGATGATTGATGCGATCCATGATGCTGGTATGGGAGTTGTTCTCGACGTAGTTTACACTCATATGGCCAAAGCTAGTCAGCTGAATGATATCGTTCCTGACTACTATGCATTCAAGGACGCTCAGGGTAACTTCCTTGGCGGCTTCGGAAACAACCTGGCAACAAGCCATACAATGGCTGAAAAGCTGATGGTAGATTCAGTGAAATACTGGTTCGAAGAATACAAGATTGACGGTATGCGCTTTGATATGATGGGAGACGCTACCTATCCTTCCATCCAAAATGCGTATGACGCAGCAGCGGATGTGAATCCTGATGCATTATTCCTCGGAGAAGGCTGGAGAACATTCGCAGGCCACATCGCTGAGCCAGAATTAGCTGGAATGGGGGCTGACCAGGATTGGATGGACAAGACAGATGATGTCGGTGTATTCTCTGACGAAATCCGTAATGAATTGAAATCCGGCTTCGGTTCTGAAGGTGAGCCACGTTTCATCACAGGCGGAGCAAGAGACATCAACACCATTTTCAACAACATCAAAGGGCAGCCAGGCAATACCGCTGATGACGATCCGGGAGATATGGTCCAGTACATCGCAGCGCATGATAACTTGACGCTTCACGATGTAATCGTACAATCCATTAAAAAAGATCCGGCAGTACCTGAAAATGAGTTGGAAATCCATAAGCGAATTCGTCTTGGAAACTCAATAATTTTAACCTCACAAGGAACAGCATTTCTTCACGCTGGCCAGGAATATGGCAGAACGAAGCAGTGGAAAGGGGAAGGCGTTCCAGACCAGAAGTACCACGAACTGAAGGATGAACAAGGGAAATCATTTGGATACTTTATCCATGACTCTTATGATTCTTCCGATGCAATCAATATGTTTGATTGGCAAAAAGCTACAAACAAAGAAGAATACGCAGTGAACACCACAACAAAAGCCTTCACACAAGGTTTGATTGAGCTAAGGAAGTCAACGAACGCTTTCCGCCTCGGCGACATGGAATTAGTTGACCAAAACGTAACATTGCTTAATTTCCCTGAAATTCAGAATAATGACCTTGTCATCGCATACGAAAATGTATCGACTGACAATACCGGCAACTATTATGTATTCGTAAACGCTGATAGTCAGCCACGTTCGTTAACACTTGGTGATTACAATTTTTCAGGCGGAAAAGTGCTTGTCGACAGCGATGAAGCAGGTGCAAAGCCTGTATCAGAAAAATCCGGCTTCCGCTTATCAAGAGATACATTAACCATTGATCCATTAACCACAATCGTGATTAAGCTTGACCGCAGAGCAACAGATTCACCTGCTGACAACGGCGATGGAAACCCAAATCCTCCTGCCCCACCAGCTGGAAAGCCTAACACAATCGAACTTCCTGCAGGTGCAGCAGAAGTCGTGAAAGAAAAGAACCCTTCAGGCATGATCGACGTCATAACGAAGGTAATGGCTAACAAAGTAGCTGAGGTCGTCCATGCGATTACAGCTGACAAAACGAACATAGCTGTTAAACTTGAAAATCCAGCTACCGGTGAAAAAGCGAAAGCACAGCTTCCTATAAGCTTATTTATTGAAGCTGCCAAGAAAAGCCAGCAAGCAACAGTTGAAATTGTTACAGGAAATGCAAGCTACACCCTTCCTGTTTCAGAAATAAATGTGGACGATATTGCTGAAAAGCTAGGTGTGTCAGCAAGCGACGTTCAAATTACAGTATCCGTGAACGTGGTGAAGCCTGACGATAAAAGCAAGCTGAACATGAAATCTGCGATGATCGACTTCACAGTGGAAGCAGCAGCCAGCAACAAGAAAACAGAAATCAAAAAATTCAGCACGTATGTAGAGCGCGAAATCCTTGGTGACACAAGCTTCAACACTGCCAAAACAGTTGCTGTGAAGCTGAACGAAGATGGTACTTTCAGTTCAGTTCCTACATTATTTGATGGCAATAAGGCAATGATTAAGTCATTAACTAACTCAACCTATACAATTGTTGAAAACGATGTGACCTTCACTGACGTTAATAATGGGATGGACTGGGCAGAGCCGTACATCGAAGCTCTTGCATCCAAGTACATCATTAAAGGTAAGGGTGACGGAACATTTGGAAGCACACAGCAATTGACTCGCGCGGAATTCACTGCATTGCTGGTACGTGCACTGGGACTGCCTGGTGAGCAATACGATGATCGCTTCAAGGACGTAAACGGCAGTGAGTGGTTCAACGATAACAACGCATTGATGGCTGCAATTGAATATGGGATTATCCAGGGAAAAGGCAACGGAACATTCGCTCCTGGTGAAAAGATTACCCGGACAGAAGCAGCAGCAATGATCGGTCGCGCGATGAAATTGGAATTCATCAACTACGACCTTTCAACATTGGATAAAACGAATACACTAAGAAACTTTACAGATGCTGGATCAATCGGCAACTGGGCCAAAGCAGATGTAGAATCAGTGTACCAAGCAGGAATTATAAACGGAAAAGCAACAGACAAGTTCGGTGCAGCAGGCAGCACACAACGTAACGAGATGGCCAAAATCCTCGCTAACTTCCTGGAAAAAGCAAAGTTACTAAATTACTAGGAAAAGCTATAGGACACGGTTCAGACTAGACAAGTAGAGGTGACACTAGACAATCGACTCAATTTAACATACTTTCCTGTTCTGCTAAAAAAAGCGCTTGGATCCTACCAATTATCGGTAGGTACCAGGCGCTTTTTCAGTTTCCACAAGTTTTTCAAGCAAAGTGTTCATCCCGCATATTTTCGAGTGCAAATGCCATTTTTACGAAAAGATTTTTTATTCGATATATGGGGAGGCAATGTAACCAATTTTTTTGGTGTTGATGTCCTCCGCAAGATACCATACATAATGATTTACTGAGTTTTGGTTTTGGTCAGACATTGGTTCCCCGATAATTTTCACCCTCGAACCTATAGAAATGGTAATTATAGATCCATTCGTTGATGGAATCGCACGCAGGCGATTAGAATGGTATGTCACAACATCCCCTACTTTGAATAATTGCTTAGAAGCAGTAAGGTCCGCTACATTCAACTGATAAGAATCTTTAAGGAAGGTAATTGATTTTCCTGAATTAGGATCGTACTGGAAGTCTTCCTTTTTCATATTCAGCTTATCAATATTGGTTTCCAGTTGAGGATCCCCTACATAGAGATTCCCCTTATCCAAAATGCCAAACACCAATTCTTGGTAAGCTTCCGTATTTCTTTCTCCCGTTGCCTGTACTATAGGACTGTTCTTAGGTACAATGCCATTATAGGCCATCACTGCAAAATACCAACTTTCAAGCATCTTTGGATCGTGGTTGTTGATTTTAGGCAGATCGTTGCGATTATAAAAGGCTTCTGTCAAGAAATCGACACCCGCTTCGATATTGGCCTTTACATTGTACCCTATTTCATCGGGATTATAGTCAGCAGTATTGGTGATTTGCATTAATCCAATGCCCCCATCACCATCTGTATTCATAAAAGGTTTCCCATTCGAAAATTGCTTCCAATCACTTTCCTTCTCGGCTACTGCCTTAACGATCTCCGGTGGAACATTTGATTGTCTCGCAATTTCTGTAATCAGACAATTAATTGTCTGTGAATCTGGATTATCTGTTGAGTTCGGATCATAATCACAGCCTGCTCCAAATCGATTAATCGTCTTGAACAGTAGTGTTGCGAAATCTCCACGTTTAATTTCCTTTTCAGATCCGAAACGATCAGCGGTCACGCCATTGGTGATACCAGCAGCATAAATAGCATCAATATAGTCAGCAAATGCTCCCACTGCATCGTCAAAAGGAGAATCTTTTACACCCATTGGAATGTTATAAGCATTTACTAGAATCTTAGCCATCGCTCCTCTCGTTAATGTTTGATTAGTTAAAAATTGACCGCCGGATCCGCTTATTATTCCTCGGTAAGATAGATTATTCACCGCATTGGTATATTGACCACCCACATCTGGAAAGCCTGCATCTGGAGCAGATTGATTTTCTAATCCAAGAGCTCTGCTAATCATTATCGCTGTTGTACCTCGTGTCATACTATCATTCGTGCCATAGAGTGTTCCTGTTCCTTTTACAATCCCATTCGTGTTAAGATATTCAACCGCTGATAGATATTTTTCTGGTACATCATCAAACGGCACAGCCGCTTCAATCAGAGTTGGAGCAGCTAAACTCCCCATTACTACAGCGGCAGTGCCAGCTGCCAAAAGCTTTTTAAAAATAGACTGATAGATCGACATTGCTTCTCCCCTCCTGTTTGAATTTCTATATATTTAACTTAATTCATCTATCATTCTACTAAAATTGGAAGGGGAGTGGAAGGGGTGAAAAGCCTTTCCCTCCAAAACCTTATGAAGCAAGAGGATGACGAATATGCAAAACGTTATAGCAGCCAATAGGCAGATGAGTGAACAGTTCCCCTCATTGTAAACAAACTAGAAATTAGCATTTCATTAGATTTTTTTGCTGAACTTTTTTTCAGGAAGAGCTTTTTGTAGACTAAAAGCACCTCCCCTTTTATGGGGGAGGTGCTCTCTTTAGTTCGCTGTTTTCCAAATAAGTTCTGCCCATTCTGGATGGTCGATGAATGGGTTGCGGTTTTTTTGCCAGTTTTGGTAAATGGTTTCGTTGCGGCGTTTTTCGAATTCATCTACTGGGTCTTGTTTGTGCCACTCCAACAAGGTTGTGAGTTTGCCGTGTAGTGGTGCTGGAGAGGTATTGACTGTGTCGGAAAGTTCCAGGTCCAGTTCGCCGTTGCCTTCGTACCGTACGGCCATATAAAACAGCATGCGGGCAATATCACCTTTCACCCGGCTAGGCGGTTCCCATGAATCTCCGTCATAGCGGCATTCGGTACATTCATTATGGAGTGAGCCGCCATTGTCGAAGTCTATATTGCCGCGGCTGCTGTTTACGGAAGCATCCGTCGGTCTTAGATGATGAATATCTGTTCCAGGACCAATGGATGTTCCGAAGTCCCCATGTGATTTAGCCCAGACGTGTTCCCGGTTCCAGTCATCCGCATTGCCGCCATTGGTAGACTTTTCCTGAGAGCGTCCAGTGTATAGCAGGATGACATTGTCTTTATTATTTAGATCTTCATCCGTTTCCTTCAACGCTTCCCATACTTGGTCATAGGTCAGCTTTTCTTGAACCTTGATGATGTTATTAAGAGCAGACTTTAAGTCTGCTCCCGTTTTTCCATATGCCGCTTCGTAGTAACTGTTTGTTTCAGGAGTCTGGTCTTCTTCAAGGAGCAGCGGGAAAGGAATTTCATTCCCCGTTGTATCCATGAATTTGATAGCAGACGTGTCGACACCTTCAGCAACAGTCCACTTCACTACATTTTCTGCACCTTTGATTTCTTTTACCTTGGCATTGTCAATTACTACTTCTTTGATCGCTGCACCACTTAGATCAATTACTGTATCTTGTTGGGCAGGGCTGATTACCACTTTCGTGTTTTCAAGTCCCTCCCCTGTAACTGTTGCTGTTTTTTTCAGCCAGATACCTTCACTGATTACGGATGAGCTGTCAACATTGATAAGACTGTTTATTCTACCTACTACTAATTTCTTTGTTTTATAATCAGTCAGATTATAGACTTTGTTATAAACTTCTGGTGACTTTAAAGCGGTTTGGATCAGAAGCGGATCATGGTCACTACCGCGTCCATGTTCTTCCATGAATCCAGAGTTGATATGAACTATATTAACTGTTGTTGAAGCTTCCAAATTCTTTGTTACAAGAATATGGTCAAGTACTTGTGCATTCCCTTGGTATGAGTATGAATACCTTTGATCAGAAGGCACTTTTTCCACCATATTCACCAGATCATTGCCTTTTAGAGTTTCCAAAGGATTGGAGAATTCAAAATCATTGAAATCCCCTAATAGGATGACATTCGCATTTGGATCCTCGGCTTTTACATCCTTCACAAAACCATTAACGATTTTTGCAATTTCCATGCGCTGTACTTCACTCTTTAAAACTGGCGGCTGGTTCTTGCCGAATAATGGTTGGTCTCCACCTTTAGAGTTGAAGTGGTTCGCTACAACAATCACGCTCTCACCCTGGAAATTGAATTGAGCTGCAAGAGATTTGCGGCTGTCTTCGAATGCAGGGTTTGTTGGATCAATTCGTCCTGGATTCAATGTCAGGTTTCCATTCTCAAATTTGACTGCCTGAGTGGCAGTTCCTTTTGGCGCTTCCATTAATTGAACGCGTGCTTCATTGTAAAGGAATCCTACACGGATATTCCCTCCTGGCTGGCCGCCGTCAGTCTTATCTACTGGCGCGATATCAGTATACGTATAAGTTGGTCCGCCAAGTTCCTTGATTTTGTCAATCAATGCTTTTGCACTTTCATCTGCGTTTGTTGTTCCGCTGTCTGTTGGTCCATCATTGTCCTGTACCTCGGTCAGACCAACGATATCTGGCTGTTTCAAATTTGTTACGATTGCTTCAGCAAGCGTTGCAATTTTTGCGGCGTCCACCTTTGGCGAGAAATTTTCAACATTGTAAGAAGCGACCGTCAATTTGTCTGCTGTCGGCATAATTGAGGTGGTTTCTCGTTCGTTCGAACCTTCTACTAAAGGAGGAAGGTTTTTCGTTAAAACTTTATAGTTGCTATAGCCATAGCCCATGACGCCTGTAATGGAACCATTGAACTGATCGCCCATTTTTGCAATGAAGCTTTCATCGTTCATATCGACTGTAATTCGTTCAGGGTTGAAGTCTCCTTCAGATATACGCATTCCACCTGCTGGAGTGTTTGCTTCCATTGTTCCAGGGATTACGACAACTTCGCCGTACTTTTGTGGTGAAACGACTTTTGCATCATCAACCTGTACAAGCATGCCTTCTAAACTTTCATAGAAATCAATCGCATCTTCTTCAGGGTCGAATGTATCCAAACCATCATTGTCAATGACTTCCGTTGGAGCTGTACGGTCCACCCCAATTACCACGGGATCAGGCAGGGATTCACCACTTCTTACTTTTGTAATCGCTGAAGCACTTATTTCAGTTGACGGGAGATCAACTTCCGCCTTATCAGAATAGCCTTCTACATGATACTCTTTTACCTCACCGGACACCTTTACGACATCACCAGGAGCTAATCCATGATTGTATTTATATACAAGGATCCCTTCAGCTGTTTTGTCGTCTCCGTCACCTTGTAAATCTTGCATATAGAAGTTCCTGCTGTCGACAACGTGGGTTACAACCCCTTCTACATCATTTACATTGAAACCTTCATATTTCGAGTAATGGCCTGCACCTTGGATATCGTGGATACGGACCACTTCTTTTTGAATGAGGTAATCATATGTGTACACGTTGCTGCTTGTTAGACCATCTTTTACAGCAAACGCTTTGATCGTAGTATCGCCATTAATTACGATTGGCTCACTGTACACCGTACTGCCTGTGGTTGGTTCACTGCCATCGGTTGTATAGTAAACGGTTGCGCCTTGCGTTTCAGAAGTTAGCGTTACTTCATCCCCTGCGTTGACAAAGCCTGCACCCGGCGCAGCAACTACTGGACGGACAAAGCTTGGATCAAGGAAGATATCGGCCTGTGAACGAGGCATAAGCTGGTACACATCTCGATAGGAACCAAGAACCCCTGTAATGGAATCATAAGATGTTTCAAGTTCTATCCACTCTTGTACTTCCGGCCGGACCTGATAAGAGTCCCCGTTTGCGTCTTCAAGTGTATAATTACCGCCAGAGTAGCTCTTGGCTACTGATTTGCCTACTTTTACAAGCATGCCTTCATATTGCTCGGACAATTCTGCTGCAGTTACTTCTTTCGCAGCTGGAATTTCTTTTTGGCCCAGAACTTTTACATCCTCAGCAGTTACTTTCAGCTCTAAAAGACTGTTATATTCTGATAACTGCCCTGAAGCTTCTACTTCATCACCAGGCTGGACATTAAGAGATCCATATAATACAATCCCAGCAGTCTCGTCTTGGATGAAAATATTTTTTCCTTGTACCGTTGTAACAATACCAGTGGTAAGAGCATGCTCATCAGTGTTCATTCCTCTTACTTCGGCAATTGTCTTTTGCTGTAAAACAGAGTAAGAGAACGTTGCAACATCACTGTTTTCAAGGTCTGGTGCCAC